>JAOUHH010000215.1 GCA_029865195.1 Desulfobulbaceae bacterium | reverse complement strand
CCCCTTTTTCCTTGAAGTTCCGTTTGTTGTCCTATTTGCAGACGGCCGCTTGCCTTATCCATGAACCCCGACGAGAATCGATCATGATCCACCTGACCAACATCAACAAACAACACGGCTCCCAGATCCTCTTTCAGAACGCCAGTTTCCAGATCCTGCCCGGCCTCCGCACCGGCTTGGTCGGCCCCAACGGCGCCGGCAAATCCACCCTCTTCCGCCTGATCACGGGCGAGGAGGAGGCGGACAAGGGCGAGATCTCCTGCGCCAAGAAGACGGTGATCGGCTACTTCTCCCAGGAGGTGGGCGAGATGGCCGGCCGCTCGGCGCTGGCCGAGGTGATGGCGGTGGCCGGTGATGTGATCCGGCTGGGCGAGGAGATGAAGGAGATGGAGGCGGCCATGGCCCAGCCCATGGAGGACGAGGCGATGGCGGCCCTGCTCGAGCGCTACGGCGACGCGGTGGAGGAGTTCGAGCATCGCGGCGGCTACGACCTCGAAACCCGCGCCCAGGCGGTGCTCACTGGCCTCGGTATCGGTCCTGCCGACTACAACCGGCCGGTGGAGGAGTTCAGCGGCGGCTGGAAGATGCGCATCGCCCTGGCCAAGATCCTCACCTTGAACCCCGACGTGCTGCTGCTGGACGAGCCCACCAACCATCTCGACGTGGAGTCCATCGTCTGGCTGGAGGAGTGGATCGTCAAGGAGTTCAAGGGGGCGGTGCTGATGACCTGCCACGACCGCGACTTCATGAACCGCATCGTCTCCCGGATCATCGAAGTGGCCAACAAAACAGTCACCACCTACAACGGCAACTACGACTTCCTCCGCCGCGAGCGGGAGATCCGCCGCGAGCAGTTGCTCGCCAGCTTCCGCCGCCAGCAGGAGATGCTCGCCAAGGAAGAGGAGTTCATCGCCCGCTTTGCCGCCCGCGCCTCCCACGCCGCCCAAGTGCAGTCGCGGGTGAAGAAGATTGAAAAGATCGAGCGCATCGAGCTGCCGCCCGAGCAGCGGCTGATCAAGTTCGAGTTCGGCGACATCCCCAGAAGCGGCGACGACGTCGCCTGCTGCCACGAGCTGGCCAAGACCTGGCCGCTGCCGGACGGCGGCGAGAAGCAGGTGTTCAGCGGCATCTCCGGGATGATCCGGCGGCAGGAGAAGATCGCCGTGGTCGGCGTCAACGGTGCCGGCAAATCCACCTTCCTCAAAGTTTTGGCGGGGAAGGCCGAGCCCACCGCCGGCAGCGCCCTGATCGGCGCCAGCGTCAACATGGGCTACTTCAGCCAGCACGCCATGGAGGTCCTCAACCCCGACCGCACCGTCTTCGATACCGTCCAGGACGTTCTGCCCCAGGCCAACATCGGCGTGATCAGAAACATCTGCGCCGCCTTCCTCTTCTCCGGCGACGACGTCGAGAAACGGGTCGGCCTGCTCTCGGGCGGCGAGAAAAGCCGGCTGGTGCTGGCCACCCTGCTCGCCCAGCCGATCAACTTCCTGATCCTGGACGAGCCCACCAACCATCTCGATATCCAGTCCCGGGAGATCCTCCTCGACGCGCTGCAGAAGTTCACCGGCACGGTGGTGCTGGTGAGCCACGACCGCCACTTCCTGCGCTCGCTGGTCAACCGGGTCTTCGAGATCGACCACGGCGAGATGCGTATCTACGAGGGCGACTACAACTACTACCTGAGCAAAACCGATCACCAGCAGCGCCAAACACCATGAAAATCAATCTTGCCGTGATGGAATTTCCTGGTATACTCAGGGTATGATTACACGTCAATCCATTTTTGCCTCCCTCCAATCGGCACTGGCCCGCAGTCGCGTGGTGGTGCTTGCCGGTCCCCGCCAATGCGGGAAGACGACCTTGGCACGAGAGATGCTGGCAGAGGATTCGGTCAACTACTTTGACCTGGAAGACCCGACCAGTCTGGCTCGCCTAGAGGAACCCATGACCGCCCTCTCGCCACTCAAAGGGCTGGTGGTCATCGACGAGGTGCAACGGCGACCGGATCTGTTTCCGATTTTGCGGGTATTGGCGGATCGCCGGGAAAATCCGGCCCGTTTCCTGATCCTCGGCAGCGCCTCCGGTGATCTGTTGCGCCAAACCTCGGAAAGTCTGGCCGGAAGAATGGAACGGCTGACCATGGGCGGCTTTTCCCTGCCGGAACTCGGTGCCGATGCGGAGCAACAACTCTGGCAACGCGGCGGCTTTCCGCTTTCCTGGCTGGCGGCGAACGATCCCGACAGTGCCGCATGGCGCAAAAACTTCATCCAGACCTTGCTGGAGCGCGATCTACCGCAATGGGGGGTTCGTGTTCCCGCTATTGCTCTCCAGCGTTTTTGGACCATGCTGGCGCATTACCACGGCCAAATCTGGAACGCGGCTGAACCGGCCCGCGCTCTTGGGGTCAGCGAATCTACCACCCGCCGCCACCTCGATCTGCTCACTGACGCCTTCATGATTCGCCAGTTACAGCCCTATCATGCCAACCTGCGCAAACGACAGGTGAAAGCGCCGAAAATCTATATTCGGGACAGCGGCCTCCTTCACTCCCTGCTCGGCATAGATACCCTCAAAGCGCTACTCACCCACCCAAAGGTCGGCGCATCATGGGAGGGATTCGTCATCGAGCAGGTGTTGACCACCGAACCCCATGACGAAGCCTTCTTCTGGGCCACACACCAAGGAGCGGAAATCGATCTGCTGCTCAGGCGCGGCGATTGCCTGTTCGGCATCGAATGCAAACGCACCGACACCCCGCGTATGACCCCATCCATCCGTAATGCCCTTGAGGATCTGGGCTTGCAACAGGTACTCGTTCTTTACCCTGGAACAAAGCGTTTTCCCATCGCGGACAGGGTTGAAGCGGTGCCCCTGCAGGCACTCGCCGGTGGCATTACACTCTTTGCGGAAAATCGACCGTAACAGCAGCCCAGCGATACCCCCCAAAACGCAATGAAGAAAAAAGAAAGATTCAGTTCGGGCATCCTCCTGCCAGCACGCAAGCCACAGGAGTTTCGTTCCGGCGGTCTCTGCGCACGGTGCGGAACCATGCATTACTTCCCCGGCAGTGACGAGGCGCACCGGGAAGCGCTGCTGCTCATGGAGGAGTTGAAGGACAGGCAACGGATCGACCTGCACCGGGACGAGGCAACGGCGGACCCGAGGTTCAGCACCGATTATCTGTTCGGCGAGGCGCGCGGCCAGATGTTCGGGGTGATGGTCTGCCGGGATGCAAATGGTTGTAAACAGGTATTGCGCGCCTTTTCCTGCCAGTACAACGGCGAGTGGGAGGTTGAGGGCTGGGTCGGCCCCCTCTTTAACGTGGCGGCGTTTCAGGAACTGACCGTGGATGTAGAGCGGCGGATCAAAGAGCTGGGGCGCGAGATCGAAGCACGCGAGACCGCAGGAACCGACGCGCAACCGCTCAAACAGGAACGGCGGGGGCTGTCACGGCAGTTGATGAAGGAAATCCACGCCCTCTACCAACTCACCAACTTCCGGGGCGAAACCCGCCCCATTGCCGACGTCTTTCTGGGTACCAACGGCATCCCCACCGGCGCCGGCGACTGCTGCGCCCCGAAGCTCCTCATCCATGCCGCCAAACACAATCTCACCCCCTTGGGAATTGCCGAATTTTACTGGGGAGAGGAGAACCGCTCGCAGACCCGTGAGCATGGCCGCTTTTACCCCGCCTGCCAGGACAAATGCGCGCCGATCCTAGGCTTTCTGCTCTGCGGGCTGGAAACGGGAATCAACATCCTCTACCGGGACGAATCCATCCTCGTGGTGGAGAAGCCCGCCGGATTCCTGGCCGTGCCGGGACGCGGGCCGGAGATGGCCGACTGCGTGGAAAGCCGGGTCAAAAAAATCCTCGGCCCCGACTGCCCGAATCAGCCCGCCGTCCACCGGCTGGACATGGACACCTCTGGGATCATGCTGCTGGCGGTAACGGCAGCCGCGCACCGGGCACTTTCACAACAGTTTGCCGACCGGCAGGTTGAGAAGAAATATATCGCGGTGGTGGAGGGAATAGTCAAGGAAGAGAGCGGCACCATCGAGCTCCCCTTCCGGCTCGATCCGGACAACCGCCCCTATCAGGTCTACGACCCGGTGCAGGGCAAGATGGGCACCAGCCATTGGCGAAGGCTATCAGTAGAAGGCAACCGCACCCGCATCGAGTTCAGCCCCCTCACCGGCCGCACCCACCAATTGCGCCTCCACGCTGCCCACTCCAATGGTCTTGGCTGCCCCATCGTCGGCGACCGCCTCTACGGCGCCAGAAAGGAAGGGAATCGGATGCTCCTCCACGCCACCGAACTCAGCTTCACCCATCCCACCACCGGCAAAAACATGAATTTTTCCTCGCCCGCCCCGTTTTGATCTTGCCGCTGGAATTTCTTGACGGAAAAACCCCACCACCATCAAAACCTCGTCATTGTCAGGTAAGATTTTTTCTGCTAGCGTGCCAGAAATAGACTCGGCCAAAGAACGTACCTTTATTATTATCGAGGCGCTCGACAACCCACAGCCATGCGGGAATCTAACTAATTGAAATTATAAACAGTATAGCCATAAAATACCCATGCTGACCATCCTACTTCATATGCCGAATTTATAATTCAACAAAGCTCGCTGTGCATGCCAACAGTCTTGCACATTGAAACTCGCAATAATTTAATGCTCAATACATCAACTCGCACACTGAAAAGATTGGCCGCACTGGTTTGGTATATTGGTGTTGTGGTCCTCCTGATTAAAAGTGCCGGCTTGTTCCTTCAGTCGGCCAAAGGAGGAGTTAGTTCACTTTTGGTAATAATGGGTATTTTGAGTGGATTGGT
>JAOUHH010000214.1 GCA_029865195.1 Desulfobulbaceae bacterium | reverse complement strand
CGATTTGCCGGCCGAGGCGGCGCGAGCGCTGGCACCGGACCTGATCATCGGCGTCTCGGCCAACACCGAGGCGCAGGCAGCAAGCGCCAGTGAGCGCGGCGCCTCCTACTTCAATATCGGCCCGATTTACCCGACCCAGACCAAGAAAAAACTCACTACCTTCCTGGGACCGGAGGCGATCGCCACCTTTGCGGCTCGCTGCGACCTGCCGTTCACGGTCATGGGCGGCATCAAGTTTCACCACCTCCGAGAGTTGACCCAGGCCGGAGCCCGCCGGATCGCGGTGGTCACCGCCCTCACCCAGGCCGAGGATATCACCGCCGAAACCGGGCGCTGGATCGCGGCAATCACCGCAAACAGCGACACAACCGCCTCCACCCAATCACGGCCAACAATATGACCACCCAGACCCTAGCCCAACGGAAAGAAGCGATCATCCTTTTGATGCAATACGCGGTCCCGGCCGAGCAGATGCACGAGGCCCGGCAACTTTTGGACCGCTACCAGAGCGATATCGTCGCCGCCAACCTGCTGCACGCCTTTTACAGCTACCTGCCGGAGGGCCTTGACGACGGCGTCCGCGAACTGCGGCTGTTGGCACGGCGGCAGGGCGCGTTTCTGCTTGCCGCCGTCACCTTTCACGCCACCTATCTCTACCTTGCCACCGCCGACAAGGCCGAATACCTGGGCGACAGCAAGGAGGGCGTCTGGGACGAGGAGGTGCGGACATTTTTCGAACTGGGGAGCAGGGAGGCATTCCTGAAAAAGACCGCGACGATCACCGATTTCCCGCTGCACATCCCGGCCCCTCATGACGAGGAGCTTTGCCCGGCATGCGCGGCGGCCGACGGCGAGGAACATATCCTCGGCTGCCCGGTGGAAATCTGCCCGTGGTGCGGTGGTCAGCTCACCGGATGCCACTGCCGCTTCGAACAACTCGACCGCGACCACCTGCTGGGCGAACGCGAACTGGCCGCCCTGGAGGAAAAACTCAAAGAGAAAGGCCGTATTCCGTACGACAGCGGCAAACACCGGCCCGCCTACCCGACCGCGGGCGACGACGGGCCGACACCCACGCACTAGCGGCTGGAATCCAGATACTTGTAGAACTGTGAATCAGAGGAGATAATCATCCTAGTGTTGTCGCCCAGAGAGCTCTGATAGCTCTCCAGGGTCTTGTAAAAGGAATAGAACTCCGGGTCCTTGCTGTACGCCTCGGCATAAAGCCGGGTCGCCTGGGCATCCGCCTTGCCCTTGATCTCCTGCGCCTCACGGGTGGCGGCGGAGGTGATCTCCTTCAACTCGCGCTGCACCTTGCCCATGATTTCCGCCTTCTGCCCCTCACCCATGGACCGCTTCTCGGCGGCAATCCGCTTGCGCTCGGAAATCATCCGGTCGTAGACCTTGCGCTGCACGGTATCGATATAGTTGACCCGCTTGAACATCACGTCCACCAACTCGATGCCGTACTGCGGGGTCACCTTGGAGGCCGAATCATGGATCAGGGCCTCGATCTTATCACGGCCCAACAGAATCGCCTCCCGCTCCTTCCTGGTATCAGTGGCGGCCAATTCCGCGCCGGCCCAATCCGAACTGCGGATGATCTCGACCAGATCGTTTTTGTTGACCAGATCGCGGACAGTACCGTCGAGAATGTCGTCAAGGATCGATTGCGCCCTGGTGACGTTGTTCACCGCCTGCAGGAAGAGCAGCGGATCGGCAATCCGCCAGCGCGCCGTCACATCAAGATAGACGAAGGTTTTATCGTTGGTGGGAATCTGGTTTGGATCCCCGTCCCAGATCAGTATCCGTTTTTCAAAGAAGGTGGCTTCCTGGACGAAGGGGGTCTTGAAATGCAATCCCGCCTCGGTGATCGGCGCTCCAACCGGCCGACCGAACTGGGTGATCACTGCCTGCTGCCCCTCGGGCAGGATATAAAAGCCGTTCAAGGCGGTGACGATGAGCGCCACCACCACGGCGATCAAGAAAATTCTGACAATCTTATGCACGGGTATCCCCCTGTTTGAGTCGTATCGACGGATTACGGCCGCCGGATCTATTTCTTCTTGGCACCGGCAAGATCAAGGAACGGCAGCACCGATCGCTGTTCCTTGTCGATCACGTACACCTCGGAGACCTGCGGCAACACCTTCTGCATGGTCTCAAGGTACATGCGGCGTCGGGTCACATCCTTGGCCCCCTGATATTCCTTCAAGACCGCCAGGAAACGGGAGGCGTCGCCCTTGGCGCCGTTGACCCGCTCCACCGCGTAGCCGTGCGCTTCTTCAATGGTCTCCTTGGCCTGGCCGCGCGCCTTGGGCACCACCTTGTTATACGCCTCCTCGGCCTCGTTGACCAACCGCTTCATATCCTGATCCGCCTCGTTGACCTCGTTGAAGGCCGGTTTCACCTCCTCGGGCGGATTGACGTCCTGTAACTGCACGGTGACGATCTTCACCCCGGTTTCATAGCGGTCGAGAATATTCTGCACCTCGCGGGCGGTGGCGGCGGCAAGGATCTCCCGGTTGCTGAGCACATAATCGAAATCCATGTTGCCGACGATCCGGCGGCTGACGCTCTCCGAGACATCGCGCACCGCCGCCTGCACATCGGCCACCTTAAAGACGAAACGCACCGGATCAAGCACCTTGTACTGCACGATCCACTCGACATCGATGACGTTCTTGTCACCGGTAAGCATCAACGATTCGCTGTCAAAACCATTCTTCTGGTAGACGGTCTTCTGCCCCGGCTCACGGGTCCTGAAGCCGAACTCCTCCTTGCGCACCGCGTCGACGTTGACCTTGTAAACCGTGTCGATCAGAGGCACCTTGAAATTAAGGCCGGGGTCGGCGGTTTTGGTGTATTTGCCGAACCGGACCACCACCCCGCGCTCGCCGGGGTTGATGGTATAAAACGATGAGTAGACGATATTGAAGATGACCAGGGCGGCAATGATGCCGCCCACCTTGCCGAGTCCGGCCAGAAAACCGGGGCCGCGAGCGGCGCCGCCCGTACCGGGTGGCCGCGTGGCGCCGCCACCGCCGCCGAAGGCATCCTTCAGGTTTTTGATCAGGGAGGCTATCATCTCTTCGGGCGTGGGCGGCCGTTTCTTCTGCCCCCACGGTGGTTGTTGATCATCAAAAGCCATACCGGTTGTGACCTCGCGTGTTTCTTCGGGATTGAATAAATAGGGTAGCGGAAGGTTGTTTTCAAACAGTCTCCCAGATTACCGCCGCAATTACAAGCCCCTTTTTTCCTAACGGGCCAGACGCCAGCAGCCCCACACCGCCACGATGCAAGCGCACAGCAACACCGCCTGCACCGCTGCGGCATCAACCCGCCGAAGATAACGGTCAGGCAGGCGGGCAAACAGCCAGCCCATCGGCATACCTACCGCCAGCCCCCAGAAATGGGCGCCGAGATCGGTCTGCTCGGCGCCGGCGCCAAGCAGGGCCAGCAACGACGCGCCGCCCCCCAGAGGCAACAACACCCCGCGCCGCGAACGCAACTGCAAGGCCAGGCCGCAAAGAATCCCCACCGCACCGAAAACCGCGGTGGAAAAGCCCACCGCATGGTGAGCACCGGCACGGATCAGGATATTGGCAAGATTGCCCAGAACCCCGGCGCAGAGAATCAAAAACCAGCCCAACCCGACCCCCAGCCGCTTGCAGAGAAAATGTACCAGCACCGACCCGAAGCAGACATTCCCCACGAGATGCACCGGGTCGGCATGAAGGGTGAGGGCGGTGAGCAACCGCCACCACTCACCGCCGTCCAGAATGCGGACGCTGTCGATGGCGCCTTGCGAAAACCAGCTTCCCCCCTCCTGCCACGGACCGGTTACCGCATAAAAAACGAGCAGCGCCCCCATCATCGGCAAGGTGGGCGGTTGCCGATGGTTCCAGCCATGCTCGATCGCCAACGGAGGCGGCGGCCAATCCCGATTCTCATCGGCAAAGCTTGCAAGCTGACGCCGCGCCTCGTCCGCCACCGCGACCGGGGTCAGGCATCGCCAGTCATCGCCGTGCCGCTCCAACCGATGCGGGATCGCCACCGACTCCAGAACCAGCGACCAGAGCCATGACTCCTCGCCGTTTCCGGTCGCGATCACGGTCGTGCAATCCTGCCAGTTCTGTTCGGACACGTTTCACCATTGCATCTCTCCGCAACGCAAGCCGCCACGGGAGATTTCTTGACATTGCCGGGAAAGATCATTACAAGTCGGTACGAAACGATCGGGCTTGAGGAGCTCCCATCGCCCCGAAGACAAGACAATGGTACCAGCGACCAAACAGATGAACAAAAAGATTTATTACAGAGGAAAAACGAAAGAAACTACCGGAAGGAAAAAAGATGGTGCCGAAGGGGAGATTTGAACTCCCACGAGGATACCCCCACTAGACCCTGAACCTAGCGCGTCTACCAGTTCCGCCACTTCGGCACATCAATTTGAAGGCCCACATTTACTTGTTTGGCCGGGTATTTGTCAAGATTTTTTTATCGCCACCCCAAAAGCAAAAGAGCCCAGCGCCGATGCGTCCGGCGGCACGGAGAGCCAGCCACCATGAAAATATACCGCGACCTCAAGGAAATACAGCAACCGCTGCACCGCCCCTTTGTCACCATCGGCAACTTCGACGGCGTCCACCTCGGCCACCAGATCCTGTTCAGCGAGGTGGTGAGCCGCGCCTACAAGCACGAAGGCACCAGCGTGGTAATCACCTTTGATCCGCATCCGCTCCAGGTTGTCCGGCCCGAATTCGGCATCAAGCTGATCTCCAACGAACAGCAGAAGGAAGAGCTGATCGAGATGGCCGGCATCGACGTGCTGGTCATCATCCCCTTCAGCAAAGAATT
>JAOUHH010000213.1 GCA_029865195.1 Desulfobulbaceae bacterium | reverse complement strand
TCCGACAAGGAGTCTTTCAGCCATGAACAGGTCTTTAGCCTGGAAAACCGTTTTGCTGCTGGTTCTGGTGCTTTTCTCTGGGATCACCCTGCTGCCTTCCTTCTATAAGAATACCCCTGACTGGTGGGGTAAATATCTTGCCCCCGAAGGGTTGCGTCTGGGGCTTGACCTGCAGGGCGGCATGCATCTGGTGTTGAAGGTGGATCTCGACAAGGCCATTGAAAACACCCTCGATTTTGCCGCCAACGATTTGAAGGACGCCCTGTCGGAAAAGAAGATCACCGTGGTCCGCACGCCGTCCACCGACACGAACACGGTGATCTTTACCTTGCCCAACACCGCCGCCGTCGGCACCGTCAATGAGGTGATTGCCGGTGATTTCCCGGACCTCAGCGTCGATGTGCAGAGCAGCGAGGGGACCTTCCCCCGGATCATCCTGAAACTGAAGAGTGAAAAGATCGATTTCATCAACCAGCATGCGGTCGATCAGTCCCTCGAGATCATCCGCAACCGGATAGACCAGTTTGGTGTTGCCGAGCCGGTAATTGTTCGTCAGGGCAAGGATGAAATCGTGGTTCAGTTGCCGGGGGTAAAGGAGCCGGAACGGGCTCTCACCCTCATCGGTCAGACCGCGCAGCTTGAGTTCAAGATGGTGGATGATCAAACCGGCATTGATCTGCGCGGGTTGATCGCCCAGGCTGTGGCGAATGGGCAATGGCGAGAAGGCGACAGCCGCCGGCAGTTGAATCTTGCCCTGCAGCACAGCTTGCCGCCCGAGACCCAGATCTATTTTGAAAAAGAGGTGAATCCGGAGACCGGTATTGAAACCAAAACGCCGCTCCTGATCAGGAATCAGGTGCTGATGACCGGCGAGATGGTCAAGGACGCCCAGGTGCGGGTGGGCGGCAATTTCAATGAGCCCTATGTCAGCGTCGATCTCACCGGTCGCGGCGGCAGGGTGTTCGGTCAGATCACCGAGAAGAGCGTCGGGAAGCGGATGGCCATCGTCCTCGATGAGGTGGTGCGTTCCGCGCCGGTGATCCGGGAAAAGATCATGGGCGGCAAGGCCCAGATCTCCGGCAGCTTCACCTATGAGGAGGCCACCGATCTCGCCATCGTGCTCAGGGTCGGCGCCCTGCCGGCACCGGTGTCGATTATCCAGAACCTCACCGTGGGCGCCTCGCTGGGGCAGGACTCCATCAACCGGGGTCTGATGAGCGGTCTGGTCGGCACGGCCATGGTGGTGCTCTTCATGATCATCTACTACCGTCTCTCCGGCATCATCGCCAATTTTGGCATGGTCATCAACATCCTCTTTCTTTTTACCGGGCTTGCTGCCATGCAGGCCACCCTTACCCTGCCCGGTATCGCCGGCATCATTCTCTCCATCGGCATGGCGGTAGACTCGAATATCCTCATCTTCGAGCGGATGCGCGAGGAGTTCGCCCTCGGCAAAACGGTGAAATCGGGCATCGAGGGCGGCTACGACAAGGCGTTTTCCACCATCATCGATGCCCATGTGACCACCCTGATCACTGCCCTTGCCCTTTTCCTCTTCGGCACCGGTCCGATCAAGGGCTTTGCGGTCACCCTGTCGCTTGGCATCATCTTCAACCTTTTCTCCACCCTTTTCGGAACCCGCCTCTGTTACGATATCCTCCACGACCGGAAATGGCTCAAGCCCCTCCGTTTTGGGCAGTTCATCGGCAAGACCAACATCAACTTCATGGGCATCCGCAAGTTTACCTTTGCTTTTTCCTCGGTGATTTCCATTATCGGCGTTATCGCCTTTGTTCAGATCCTGCGCGGCGATGCCAACTTGGGGGTCGATTTCTCCGGCGGCACCTTCCTCCAGTACCAGGCATCGAAATCCTTCTCGCTGGGTGAGGTGCGGCAGGTCCTGGCCAAGGGCGGCATCGCCGGGGTTGACCTTCAGGAGGTGGAGGGCGAGAACCGGCTGATCGTCAAGATGAAAAAATCCACCGAGGTGGTGGGCAACGTCACCGACCAGTTGACCAAAACCCTCAACCAGCAGTTGCCGGGCACGGGGTTCACCCTTGAGAGCCAATCCGAGATCGGGTCTTCGGTGAGCGCAGACCTTCGCGACAAGGCGATCCAGGCCATCGTCATTTCCATGCTGGGGGTTATCCTTTATCTGGCCTTCCGTTTCGATCTGCGCTACGGAATTGCCGCCGCCGCCGCCACCTTCCATGACGTCCTGGCGGTGATCGGGGTCTGCTGGCTCTTTGACATCGAGATCAACCTGCTCATCGTCACCGCGCTGCTCACCATTGCCGGCTATTCCCTGAACGACACCGTGGTCGCCTATGATCGGATCCGCGAAAACGTGAAGAAACTGGGCGAGAAGAGCGGGCTCCACGAGATCATCAACCTGAGCGTCAATGAGGTGCTGTCCCGTTCGCTGGCCACCTCGTTGACCACCTTCCTGTCGGTGCTCGCCCTCTATTTCCTGGGTGGGGCGGTGATTCATGAATTCTCCTTTGCCCTGCTGTTCGGCATCGGCTTCGGCGCCTATTCGTCGGTGTTCGTCGCCAGCCCCCTGCTGGACGTTATTCCCAAGCGGGGGCAGGCGTAAGTGCACAGGGATCTGTCCCCCGAACATGTCCGGCCGCTGGCGAAGGGCGAGGCGTTCCGGTTTCGCTGCCATCCCGAGGTAGCCTGTTTTACGGATTGCTGCCGGGAACTGGAACTGGCCCTCACCCCGTATGATGTCCTGCGACTGCGGGCGCGGCTGGGACTGACCACCGGCGAGTTTCTCGAACGCTACTGTCTGTTCGAGGTAAACGATGAGGACGTTCTGCCCCGGGTCTTTCTCGGCATGGTTGACGACGGCCGCGGCAGTTGTCCTTTTGTTTCGCCTGCGGGCTGCTCGGTTTACGAAGACCGGCCTGCCGCCTGCCGCACCTACCCGGTGGGGCGCGGCGCTTTTCTGAAGCCCGACGGCTGTTGCAAGGACCTCTATGTGCTCCTCTCCGAGCCCCATTGCAAGGGGTTTGGTCTGGGGGGCGACCAGGATGTGGGGCAATGGCTTGCCCATGAGGGACTGGCCGAGTATAACGCCATGAACGATGCCACCCTGGCGGTGTATCAACACCGGAAGGTGAGCGAGGGCATCACCCTTAGCGATCTTCAGGTTGAAACCTTTATCCTGGCCTTTTATAATCTCGATGCCTTCAGGGATGCGCTTCTGGCCGGGCAGTTGCCGGTGCGGGACGGCATCGATGCCCGTTGGCGGCAGGATATCTCCGAGGATAAGGCGTTGCTGCTGTTCGCGGTACAATGGTTGACCTGGCGGCTTTTTGAGGAATGATGTCGATGCCCTTTGCCGCGGTTATGGATCAGGGGTTGACCGATGCGGAGCGATATCCCCTCGGGCAGGCGATGACCGACCGGCTGGTCAGTATTGCCGCCGACTATTGCGATGCCGAGGGCGGCTGTCATGGCCCGGACCACAGTGCGCGGGTGCATCGGACGGCCCTCTATCTTGGCCGACTGATGGGGGCCAGGCTTGATATCCTGAGCGCCGCCGCCTTGCTGCACGATATCGGCCGGCGGCACGAAACCGAGAGTCGCGGCGCCATCTGTCATGCCGGCAAGGGGGCGGAACTTGCCCGGAAAATCCTCACGGAGCTTGGTTTTGCGGCCGAGGCGATCGAGCGGATCGTTCATTGTATCGCCGCCCATCGCTATCGTGACGCCAGCCGGCCCCAGAGCCTCGAGGCCCAGATCCTGTACGACGCCGACAAACTCGATTCGGTGGGCGCCATCGGCATCGGCCGCGCCTTTCTGTTCGCCGGGGAGTTGGGGGCGCGTCTGCACAACGAGAACAGCGATATCAGCAACACCGAATCCTATTCGGTGGAGGATACCGCCTACCGTGAATTCAAGGTCAAGTTGTGCAAGGTGAAGGATCGGATGCTGACCCCTGAGGGCAGAAGGCTCGCCGAGGAACGGCATGCGTTCATGGAGGTTTTTTTCGAAAGGCTCGAACGGGAAATCGGCTGATTGGCAAGCGGTCAACCCGGGATAGAAACAATATAAACACGGATGGGCGCGGCGGCAGTCGCCAAGACGTCAACCCCGTTTCGTTACCAGAGAGGATATTGTATGGCTACCAAGGTGAAAGCCATTGTCATCACCGGCTATGGCACCAACTGTGAAATGGAAATGGCCCATGCCTGCAGGCTGGGCGGCGCCGATCAGGTCGATATCGTGCATATGAGCGAGTTGCTGCACGGTGAATACCGGCTCGACGACTACCATCTGCTGAATCTGCCGGGCGGCTTTCTCGACGGCGACGACCTTGGCGCAGGCCAGGCCGGGGCGCACCGTCTCCGTTATGCCACGGTCAAGGGCGGCGGCGAAAGGCTGCAGGAGCAGTTGCTGCGTTTTATCGATGCCGGCAAGCTGGTCATCGGTGTCTGCAACGGCTTTCAGTTGATGGTCAAGATGGGGTTGCTGCCCGGCTTCGACAATCGGCACGACCAGCGGCAGGTGAGCCTCACCTATAATGACTCCAGCCGTTTTGAAGACCGCTGGGTTGCCTTGGCGGTGGATGAGAAATCCCCCTGTGTGTTCACCAAGGGGCTTTCCCGCCTCTACTATCCCATCCGCCACGGCGAAGGCAAGTTTGTCGTCCAGGACGAGGCAACCCTCAAGCGCCTGCAGGACGAGCATTTGATCGCCTTGCGCTACGCCGATCAGGAAACCTATGCCCCGACCATGACGTATCCCGCCAACCCCAACGGGTCGCCTGATGCCATTGCCGGCATCTGTGATCCCACCGGCCGGCTGTTCGGCTTGATGCCGCATCCGGAAGCATTCCTCCACCGCACCAATCACCCC
>JAOUHH010000212.1 GCA_029865195.1 Desulfobulbaceae bacterium | reverse complement strand
GGCGCTCACCGGCTACATCCTCAAGATCATCAATTCGCCGGCCCTGTCCAGGGGGCGCGAGATAACCTCCCTCGAACGGGCAGTCGCCTTGGTCGGCGAGGATATGATCCTGAGCATCGTCCTTTCCGACGCCGCCTCCCAGCTCTTTCAGGCCGACCTTGCCGGATACGCCGCCAATCAGGGCGACCTCTGGCGGCATGACCTGCGCTCGGCCATCGCCGCCAAGAAGATCGCCCCCTACGCCAAGGGAAAAGTCAACCCGGACACCGCCTTTACCGGCGCCCTGTTGCACGATCTCGGCAAGGCGATTATCTCGCATTTTCTCAAGGGAAAAATCGACGCCATGGTGGCCGCCGTCGACCATGGCGACTTTGCCGACTACTCGGGCGCCGAACAGAAGGCGGTGGGCCTCGACCACAGCGAGATCGGCTATGAACTCGCCAAACACTGGCAACTGCCGGAGCCGCTGCCCAGCGTCATCCGGTATCACCACCACCCCCAGGAAGGCGACGAGGCGTTGCGACCGCTGCTCTTCGTGGTGCATCTCGCCGATATCGTTTCCATGATGACCGGCTCCGGCACCGGCGCCGACACCATGCGCCACCAGATCGATCCGGCCTATGCGGATTACGTCGAACTCTCCCGCGACGACATCGCCAGGATCATCTTCGAGGTGGATATCGAATTCAACTCCATCATCTCGTCACTGTCCGGCGAAGGAGACCCCAAATGATGCGAATCATGGTTGCCGATGACTCAAGCTGCGCACGGATGTTCATCAGTAAATGTCTGGAGATCGTCGGCCTCACCGACGCCGAAATCATCGAGGCCGACAACGGCAAGGAGGCCCTGGACAAACTCAAGGAGCAAGCCTTCGACCTGCTGATCACCGACCTCAGCATGCCGGTGATGGATGGGGAGGCACTCCTCAAATGGGTCAAGGGGACGCCGGAACTGCAGAAGCTGCCGGTACTGGTCATCTCCAGCGCCGGCAACCCGGCCCGCGAGAAGAAACTGCTCGAACTGGGGGCGTTTGCCGTGCTCGGCAAACCGGTTTCACCGGTGACCATGCTGAAAACACTGGAACCGCTGTTGGAACAACGAGGGGATGACTAATGCTGAAAGATCAATGGGATGAAATAATGCAGGCGGCGGTGGCCGGGTGCCTCGAAAACATGGCCTTCATGGAGGTTTTCCCCGCCGAACCGGATGCGGCCGAGCCCGAAAACCCGGTATGGGATTCGCTGCTGGTCCTGGAGCCGACGCAGGGGGAATTCCGCCTCGCCATGAGCCGGGCTCTGCTTAATGAAATCGCCGCCAACGTCTACGGTTTCGACACGGCAATAACCGAACGGCAAACCGCGGATCTGCTGGCCGAACTGCTCAACACCATTGTCGGGCGCTTCATGGCCGGCATCCTGCCCATGGAGCCCTTCAAGCTCGGCATCCCGGAAAGGGGAACCTCCGGCTGGCCGCCGTTGGAGCCGGGAGCCATCCATTGGCACTTTACCGTCGAGGAGCATGCACTGTCGATTATCGCCTCCGGCGCGCCGATGCTGAAACTCTGCCAGTCCTGAGAGCTACTCCCAAGCACACCATGGCCGGCCGGTACGAGAGCAACCGCATCCCCCCGCCGGAACGTTCACGGCGGCACGCCCTTCGGCGAGCCCCCTTGCCCGCAGCTACCAAGCTGACGGAACCGGACCGGCAACCCCAGGACCCGGGCTTGCGCCGGGTCATCCGCTGCGCCGCTTGCGCGGCATCGGTTACCAGCGAGGATCAGGCCATCGCCGTCGACCACGGCCACACCCACACCTTTCCCAACCCGCACGGGCTGGTCTTCACCATCCGCTGCTTCGCAACCGCCACTGGCTGCCTCACCCACGGTGCCGCCACCCCGGAGTTTTCCTGGTTTGCCGGCTACCGCTGGCGGCTCGCGCTCTGCCGGGAATGCCTGACCCATCTCGGCTGGCAATACCTGGGTAATGGCGACGCCTTCTTCGGCCTTATCGTCGCCAAACTCCGCTCGGAAACCTGATCACCCCTAAACCGTCTCGCCGCACGGAATCTTCCCGGTGGCAAACCCATCCGGGCTGCGGCCGGGCTCGACGATACAGTTCCGCCCCACCTTGGTGCCGGGAGGAATCACCGCCTCCTTGCCGATCAGGGTGATGCCGGTATAGAGGTGTTTGGGATACTGGGTATTGGGCTTGGCGTCACGTTCGCCGCAACCGATGTCGGCGCCGCCGCCCACCACCACCCGCTTGTCGAGAATGGCGAGATCGACGCAGGCCCCCTCCTCGATGATGCAGTCGTGGAGGATGATGGAATCGCGCACCGTGGCGTTTCTGGCCACCCGCACCCCGGGCGAGAGCATGGAATTGATCACCTCGCCCTCGATCACGCAGCCGGCGGAGACCATGGAGCCGCGCACCGTGCTGCCGGCCGCGAACCGGGCCGGCGGGCGGTCGGCCGGCCGGCCATCCGCCTCCAGGTTGGGCCTGATCCCCCAGGCCTCCGGCGAGATGCCGGAATCCTCGCGAAGAAGGTCCATATTCGCCTCCCAGTATGCCTGGATGGTGCCCACATCGCGCCAGTAGCCATGGAAGGGATAGGCGAAGACGTTATCCCGCTCGATGGCCTTCGGGATAAAATGCATGCCGAAATCGGTGGCCTCGCGATCCTCGGCGAGGAGACGGAGCAGGTACTCGGTGTCGAAGACGTAGATGCCCATGGAGGCAAGATCGGTGCGCGGCACCGGCGGCTTCTCCTCCCACTCGACGATCCGCCCCTCGTCGTTGGTGATGCCGGCCCCGAACTGGTGAATCTGCTCGCGCGGCACCACCATCATCGCCACGGTGAGGTCCGCCTGCTTGCGGCGGTGGAACTGCAGCATGTCGTCCAGATCCATCCGGTAGATATGGTCGCCGGAGAGGATAACCACTTCCTTGGAGGGATGGGAGCGGATAAAATCGATGTTCTGCCGCACCGCGTCGGCGGTGCCCTTATACCAGTCGGAATCCTTGGAGCCGGTGCGCGGCGGCAGGATCTTGACCCCGCGACGACGGCCGGTAAAATCCCAGGCATCGCCGGTGCCGAGATGCCGCATCAGCGACAACGGCTTGTACTGGGTGAGCACACCCACCTGGGAAAGGCCCGAGTTCATCACGTTGCTGAGGCTGAAATCGATGATCCGGTAGATGCCGCCGAAGGCCACCGCCGGCTTGGCCCTGGTCTGAACCAGAACATTCAAACGACTGCCGACGCCGCCGGCCAGCAGCAATACCAGAGTTTGCTCATGCTCTTTCATCGGACGATCTCCCCGCTGCGAATGGTGCGCGCAAGTTTTTCCGGCGTCAGGGTCGGATAGAGGGTGCAGTCGGAACCGATCACCGTCTGATCGGGGATCAGGTTGTTCCAGCCGACCACCGTCGCCTCCTTGGCGGCGGCATCGCCCTCCTCGCCGATCCGCACCTCGTCGCCCACGGTCACGTTGACATCGCTGACCACCTTCTCAAGGCGCGAATTCTTGCCGACGACATTGTTGAAGAAAAGAACCGAATCCCGCACCACCGCGCCTTTTTTCACGAAGGCGCCGGGGAAGAGGATGGAGCGCTCCACCGTGCCCTCCACGGTGCAGCCGTTGTAGATGAGGCTGTCCTGGATGACCGCCTCGTTGCCGACCTTGAGGGGCTGGCAATCCCGGATGCTCCGGTGTTCGAGGTTGGTGCGGATCCCCCAGTCGTCGATATCGATTTTCGGATTTTCCCCCAGGAGGTCCATATTGGCCCGCCAGAACTCCTCAATGGTGCGGGTATAGCCCCAGTAGCCGTCGAATTTATAGCCGTACACCCGCCGCTGCTCGTAGAGCATCCGGGGAATGATGTTGCGGCCGAACTCGAAGGAGTCGTCCTCGCGGGCGTTGGCCGCCAGCACCTCGTACAGGGCCTTGGGCTTGAAGCAGAAAATGGTCATCGACGCCCAGTTGAACTTGGGCCGGGAAGGCTTTTCCTTGTACTGGACGATGCGGCCGCCACGCGCGCCGTCCTCGTCATCGACCTCCGCCACCCCGAACCGGTGCGCCGTCTCCATGGGCACCCGCAGGCAGGCGATGGTCAGGTCGGCGTCCTTTTCACGGTGATAGTCGATCAACTCCTGATAGTCCATGGAGTAGATATGATCGCCGGAGAGGATCAGTATCTCCTCCGGGTCGTGATACTGGGCAAAATCGAGGTTCTGGAAGACGGCGTCGGCGGACCCTCGGTACCAGTCGCTGCGGCCGTACCCCTTGGAGGGGGGAAGGATGGAGACGCCGCGATAACGGCCCAGCATGTCCCAGGCCGCGCCGCTGCCGATATGGTTGATCAAGGAATAACTCCGGTACTGGCTCAAGACCGCCACCTGCTCCAGCCCGGAATGCATCAGGTTGCTCAGGGGAAAATCGATCACCCTGGCAAAGCCGCCGAACGGCACCGCCGACTTGGGACGATAGGCGGTAAGGACGTTCAGTTCGTCCACCCTCCCCCCGGCCAGAATCATCGCCAGGGTTCTCGGCTTCAGTTTTTTCATGGATCACCCTAAGGTTGAAGGCTTCGCCGCAACACCGCGCCATCCCTCAACACGGTAAGTTTTAAGGTCTTCACCAAACAAAGACCGGAAACACCAAAACCTTGCCATCAATCCCGCACCCGCCGCGCAACGAACTGCCCCGCCCTCCTACATATGCTTGGTGGCAATCTTCATCAGCAGCGCGGTGGTAAAATTCTGCGCCTCGACCCCGAGGTTCTTGCACGGCACCTCGGCCCGGGCCGCCTCCCGATGACCGCCGGCAGAGCCGTCGTTGCCGAAGATCTTCGCCGCCATCTTGCCGGCGTTCTTCTTGTAGCCGT
>JAOUHH010000211.1 GCA_029865195.1 Desulfobulbaceae bacterium | reverse complement strand
AGCGGTAACAGGTATAAAACCTTCACGGCAATGCCGAGGGGTGGCCGGAAGGTTTCAATGGAGGTCGATAAAGTGGGGATGGGGTATGTCTTTGCAAGACCTGACCCCATGGAGAAGGCTTTAAATGCAAGCATCCGCCATGGATTCTGGTTAAGATACGGTCGTAATAATTTTGCTCCTTCCAACCTTCAAACCTCCGGTTTTATACCCATGATCATCGACGCCATCGACAACGTTTCCCTCTATTCATCCCTTGGCCCGCGTATCGGTGCTGCCTTGGACTACATCGTGAACACGGATTTTTCGTCCATGGCCACCGGCAAACATCACATTGACGGCGAACGGCTCTTTGCCATCGTCAACGAATACCAGACCATCAACCCGACAGAGGTGGAGCTTGAAGGGCACCGCCGGTACATCGATGTCCAGTATCTGGTTGCCGGCAGCGAACTCATCGGCTATGCGCCTCTCACGGACCAGCCCCTGCTCAAGGAGTATGACGGCAAGGAGGATTACGCCCTCTATCGCGGCGAGGCGACTTATGTCCGGCTCAGCGCCGGCATGTTCGCCATCCTTTATCCCCACGATCTCCACATGCCCTGCATCGGCGAGCCGCCGACAACGGTGCGCAAGGTGGTTGTCAAGGTGATGATCTAGAAGTGTGAGGTGTCAGGAATGCCCAAGATAACTCATGGGAAGGGGGCTGCACCCTGTTTTCGGCAGCGGCCGATACATGAAAACCTTGCCGAGTGCGGGAATCATAGCCGCCCGAACTGATCGAGTGGTGTTGTCAGCCGCCGGCAAGCTGCTTGGCGACGACCTCAACCAGTTCAGCGGGCCGGATCGGCTTGGAGAGATAATCGTCCATGCCGGCATCAAGGCACCGCTCCCGGTCACCCTTGAGGGCATGCGCGGTCAGCGCGACAATGGGGATGCGGCCGCCATGCTCCTGTTCCTTGGCACGGATGGCGGCGGTGGTCTGATAGCCGTCCATCTCCGGCATCTGGATATCCATCAGGATGAGGTTAAAGTCGTCGGTTGGGAACAGGGCCAAGGCCGCTTGCCCATCTTCCGCTGTCGTAACCCGCCAGTTCTGCTGCTTGATTATCTCGCAGGCCAGGGTTCGGTTGATGAATTCATCCTCGACCAGCAGGATGTGCAGATCAGCCAGATCGATTTTTGTCGCCCCCGGCAGCGGTTTATCCAGGCGCTGCACTTCGCTGCAGACAGGGATGCCGCTCGCAAAGCGGGCGGTAAAATAAAAGGTCGTGCCTGTTGGTTGGATTCCTTCGTCAGTTACAGGCCCGGCGTTCGCGGTGGTACTTTCAAGCCAGATCTCTCCATCCATCAATCCAACCAGTTGGGAGCAGATCGTCAGGCCGAGGCCGGTACCGCCAAATCTGCGCGTGAAGGAGCCGTCAGCCTGACAGAAGGGCTTGAAGATGGTCTCGCGTTTATCCGGATCGATCCCGATGCCGGTATCCCTGACCGCAAAACGGAGTCGAACCCCATCGATCTGGTCCACGAGCCGGCCGATGTGCAGATTTACCGATCCTCGCTCGGTAAACTTGAGAGCGTTGTTGATCAGGTTGATGATCACCTGCACCAACCGGCCTGGATCGCCGACCAGGGTGTCTGGTACATCCTCGTCGATCAGCCATTCCAAGGCCAGGGACTTTTCCTCAGCCTTGATCAACAGGAGGCTTAAGGCGCTGCCGACGGTCCCCCGCAGAGAGAACGACGTTTTCTCCAATTCGAGCTTGCCCGCTTCGATCTTGGAGAAATCGAGGATGTCGTTGACGATGTTGAGCAGCCGGTCTGCCGAGTCCTTGATCATGGTCAGGAAGTCCCGCTCCTTCGGCGAGGAGATCTGCTGCCGGACAACGTCGGTAAAGCCGATGATGCCGTTTAAAGGGGTTCGGATTTCATGACTCATGTTGGCCAGAAATTCGCTCTTGGCACGACTGGCCGCTTCGGCTTCCTCCTTGGCCCTTAAAAATTCGCGGTTGCGCTTGGCCAGTTCCCTCTGCACCTGTTTCCGGCTTTTTTCCTCCAGGTTGCGGCGCATGATCTCGTTGAGAACCGGCGCCACGTGCCGGGCGATGGCCTCCAGAAGTTGCAAATCGTCGTCGGTGAAGCCGCTGTCCTTGTTTGCCACCTGTAGGGTGCCGATCAGGCTCTTTTTATGAAGGATAGGCACCCCCAACCAGTTGTGAATGGAAATTTCGCCGTCCGGGGTAGCAAACGGATGCTTGGCCGACATCGTTTCGTTGGTTAACAGGAGCTTGTTCCAGGCCCCTTGCCATTGTTTACGGGGCAGAACGAGGAGGTTTTCCGACATTGCGCAGTTGCCGGCATCGGTTCTGGTCATGGTCGGACAAATCATCTCGCCGTTTTCGCCAAGATAGCTGAAGATGCCGAGCCGGCATTGCAGGCTCTCGATAACAACCTGCAGAACCTCCCCGTACATCGCCTTGCCGGAAACGGTGAGGAATACATTGGCGATCCGATTGCGGATGGAGAGTTCCCGTTCCCTTTTCCGTAAATCCTCCTCGGTTTCCTTTCTGGTGAGGATTTCCTTAATCAGTTCGCTGTTGACCCGTCCCAGATCGGCGGTGCGATCGCGAATCCGTTCTTCAAGCTTGCGGTTGGCGAGTTGCAGTTCGATCTTGGCAATCCTGCGATCTTCATAGAGTTGGGCGTTGCGGATAGCCGAACCGACCTGTGTGCCGACCGCGCTGATCAGGGTGACGTCGTCTTCCGAGAGGGTCATCGGCGGCCGGGTGAGGATATTCATGACGCCGATGATATTTTCGGCCACATGGATGGGAACGCCGATGTAGGAATGCAGGTTCTCCTCGATAACGACAGGGCGGGCGATGCGCGGGTCATGTGAGGAATCCTCGGGGATATAGATCGGTTTGCCATTGAGGGCGATAATACCGGTCAACCCCTCGCCGGGACTGATGCTGTGTTCTCTGAATTCGGCGATGAACCGGTCGGGAAGACCGGTGGATGCGGCCCAGCAGAACTGACCGGTTTCGGAGTTTTTGAGAAAGATCATTCCAACCGAGGCGTTAACGGCCTCAAGGGTGCCGTTGAGGATGCGCTCCAGGACCTGATTGAGGTTGAGCGAACTGTTGGCAAGCTTGGCGATCTTGCTTATCGCTTCCATTTGTAAGCGGTGAGCATGGGATTTATTCCCGTTCGTCGCATCGATGGGGCGTGGTTGAAAAACATACAGCCGCTTCCCCTGAAGGCGATGGAGTCGGCTGATTCTCGCGGAGAAAAAAGATTTGCAGCCGTTTACGCCCCGCCGAGAGACCGTGATGCCGTTTATTTCCTTTTTTTGGTCCAGAAGGCTGTTATCAACGAGAATGCCGCCGACAAGATCCTGGATGGAGGATCTTTCGTTGATCTCTTCTGGCTGGTAGCCAAGTATGGCTGGGGCATTGGGGGAGGCGGAGATGATGGTGCCGTGGTCATCGGTGAGGAAGATTGCCTCGGAGAGATGGGCAAAGTGCGTGTGATAAAGCGTGTCGTCGTACACCATGACTGCTCCGAGAAATTTGGAGAAACCAGCAGACGTCGTTATCTGGCAGACATAACAGGGGAAAACATGTCCTTCACACTACCGGCCGGATGCAAATGCGCATACAACGCAGGCAGTAAATATAAATGTATATGATATTTATTTTTAATATGTGAAATATCCTACATTTCGATCAGGAGATATTGCAAATTTTTTTTAAAGGGGCGATGGCATATTGGCCTGAGATCGTTGCAGTCCTAGGCGAAAATACCGATTGATTGTCAGGGGGAGGGGGGGAGCAGTTTCTTAACCTTCTCGATCAACAGCGAGGCGGTGAAAGGCTTGATGATAACATCGTTGGCGCCTTTTTTAACCACCTCAAGAATTTGTTCCACCTTCTTTTCGTTAGTCAGCATGATGAAGGGGATGGCTTGCATTTTACTATTCTTTCTGACCGCCTGCAGCATCTCCATGCCTGAGATGTTGGCCAGGGTTAAATCACAGATAATAAGGCCAATGATGTGCGCGCTGGGCTTCAAGCTCTCTTTCAGGACATGCACTCCCTCTGCTCCATCCCGCGCCACAAGCATATTTTTGTAGCCTGCCTCCTTGAGCATTTGCCTGATGGCAGTCCGCATCGAGGTAGAACCATCCACGATCAGGATTGGTGTGTCCAGTGACATGAATATCTCTCCAAGGTTATGGGTTTCTTATCGATAACCATTTTATTCTAAAGATAAATTAACGACATATTCAATAAAATACTCAACAACGATGCATTTAAGAGAAAATGTATGCATCGACGATTAACGCCGGGAAATATATCCTTGCCGATGGGCGTTGATCCCGCTACTGTGCCACCATCCTCAAACAATGCCTGGAGCAATGCCCCATGTCCGACCCAATCCCTCCTGCTGGCTCTCGCCGGCGCTATCGTCTGACCCTGGAGTATGACGGCACCGGTTTCAGCGGCTGGCAGAAGCAGAACGACGCCCGTACCCTGCAAGGGGCGCTGTCGGCCGCGGCGGCCGAGATCTTCGACGACCGGCATGTGGATATCCAGGGCCACGGCCGCACCGATGCCGGGGTTCATGCCGTGGCCTATACCGCCCACCTGGATACCGGTGGTGAATCGCCGCCGCTTGCCATCGTGGTGGAACGCTTCAACGAACTGCTGCCCGCCAGCATCGCGCTGCTTTCCATCGTCCCCTGTCATCCACGGTTCCATGCCCGGCACAGCTGTATCGGCAGGAGCTATATCTACCAGATCGCCAAGCGCAAATCCGCCTTCCATAAGAAATACGTCTGGTGGGTGAAGGAGCCGCTGGATAGCGGGGCGATGGCCGAGGCGGCGCGGCTTTTTG
>JAOUHH010000210.1 GCA_029865195.1 Desulfobulbaceae bacterium | reverse complement strand
CCTGCCAGATCACCCTCGCCACCCCTTGCTCTTCATCGAGGGGGACAAACGCCCCCTGCAAATGCGCAGCCAGAAAGCGGGCGCAGGCGACCCCGTCCACGGCGGCGGCGATATCGAGATCGCGGCACGTCTTCCCGCCCAGCCAGTCCCGCACCGCCCCGCCGGCGACATAGAGCGGCACCGCGAAACGCTCCGCCACCGCCACCAGTCCGCGACGCAATGCCGCCGGGTACTGCGCCAGCCAGTCCTGCTCAAGATGAGGCATGCGTATCGCTCTCAAGTTTAGCCAAGATCTCACCTAAGGTACACTCAAGGCTGCAGGTCACGTCATGGATGTGGATGCTTTCAAGGCTCAGCGATTCGATCCGCACCCGGGTGGCGGGGGCAAGCTTGCCGCCCAACTTCCTTCCCACCACCCGCGCCGTTTCCCGCACCGCGTCTTCGGCAAACTGGGGCGCGCGATGCGACTTGAGGACGATTTCCGCCTCGTCCGGTCGTTTCAAGAGGTCTTGCGTCACATGCAGGGCCTCTTCAAGGCAGCCGAGCAGATCATCGTAGGAAAACGCGTCACTGTCCGCCTGCACCTCGAGCCGGGTGGTGGAACGCTGCGAATGCGTGGGCATGGGGCAGAGATCGTCGGCGCGGTGAAACAACTCCCGATTATAGACCTGGGTGCAGGGGCAGGCGGTGATATGGCAGGCTTCCACCCCCAGCATGGTCTCGTCACGCAACTCTCCCCGCTCATGCCAGAAGCGGCAGGTGACGCTGATCCGCACCGTATCGAGGGAGGAGCGGCCGCTGACCACCCCCTTCCGCACCCGCGGAATCCGGCCATGCAGGGACAGCATGCCGCTGGCCGCCTGCTGGCGTACCACCATCTCCCGGCCGAGGGCGAGTGCGTAAGCGCGCAGATCGACAAAGGGCTGCTCGTGCAGAGAGGTAATCACCTCTTCAAGCCGCGACATGTGGATGCCGCGCCGCTCCGCGGCCAGATCGACCGCAAGGCGGGCACTGAAGGGCAGCAACCCTTGCGGCAGCCGAACCCAGACGGTCTTGCCGGAAATCCCCACCGCATTCAACGGCAGGGCAAAGGAAGGGCGCTGCTCCGGGACATCGTCGCCCGTTTCCAGCACCCGCCGGTGCTCCGCCTCGGAAATCAGATTCACACCATTCCCTCCTCACGCATGGCCAGATACCACTCCTGCACCGTGGCCCAGTTTGCATTCTTTCCCGCAACCCAACTGCGGAGAGCAACGAATCGCTCGATCATCTCCGGCCGGCTCCATGCCGCATCCCGCACCTCATCGGCCAACCGCTCAAGAAAGGCGAGGATCGTCAGGCGATCCGCCAAGGCGCAAAGGCTGCCGGCATGCAAGCGCCGTTCGCTGATCGGCTGTCCGCCGACAAAGGCGAATGGATGGCGCGCCGCAAGCTGCAACAGAAACGACCAATCCTCGCCGAAGCCATGGGCATTAAAACCGCCGCTATCAAGAAAGGCCTTGCGGCTGACCGCAAGGGCCGACGGCACCAGAAAACACCAGCGCAGGAGATCGGAGAGAACCTCCCCTTCCCTGCCCTCTTCCGGTGCGGGGATAGTGAAGGAGGTGTTGCCGACCAGATCGATGGTCCGGGCCACCCCGTAGGCAACCTCAAACCCTCGTTCCATGGCGGCAAGGAGTGCGGCAACATGGCCCGGCAGCCAGATATCGTCGGAGTCGAGAAACATGATCACCCGACCACGGGAGGCGGCAACCCCGACATTTCTGGCCGGACCGGGGCCGAGGCCGTCGCATCTCGCCAGCCGGACATCCGGATAACGCGATGACACCGTTACCGCGGTGGTGTCAACGGAGCCGTCATCCACCACCACGATCTCCATCTCCGGCCACTCCTGCGCATAGACGCTGGCAATGGCCTCACAGACCATCTCGGCCCGATCCCTAACCGGAATGACGCAGCTTACCAGCATCGGTTGGCCTAGCGACCGGTCGGGAAACAGGTCGCCGCTTCCTTGATCCGGCCGGCCTGGACATATTCGACGTAATCGACCATCCGGGGAATCATCTCGTCGAGATATTGGCCGGTTTCCTTTTCGGTCGCCGTGGTCAGGGTCTGACAGAACAGGCATTTCCGTTCGCCGCCGCCGGTTGAGGGGAGGCCGAACTCCTCCAAAAGATGCCGGGTGATGGTTTCGTCGCTGAAATCATCGTATACCGGGAACTCGGTACGGATTCCGAATCGGCTTGAGAATTCGGCGATCTTGCTCATGAAGGTGTCGGTCTGCTCCGGATAGTAGCATTGACGCTTGGCATAGCCGGTGACCAGCAGCGGCACGAAATGATCGATGCAGTAGAGAATCGCCCGCCCGTGCATGGCGAGCTTGCAGGCGACACAGACCAGATTCTTGCCGTTGAAACGCGGCATCAACTCCTCGTAGCGGTCCAGCCACAGCCCCTGGAAGAGCCTTCCCATGTCAAGCTCCACCATCTCCGAGAGCGGCATCTCGTCCGGCGGCGCAATCCTTGCGGTCAAGACCCGCCGCGCCACCTCAAATCGGTCGCGGGGAAAGTCATGGAAACGGCTCATCCCGTTCAGCATGTGCAGCAGATGAATCCGTCGCGGGCGGGGCAAATCGGGATGATGCCCCGCCGCGGCCAGGGCGTAGATGGCAAGGGAATCGGTGCCGCCCGAAAACATGATCGCCAGTTCCTGTTTAGACATCGTCTGCTCTCCACGCAACTTGATAATGTAGAAACAACTCCCCGCTCGCCGATTGCCGACAGGAGCGGAGGGTCAACGGCACAAACGGCTCCCCCAGCGGGCCCGGTCCGTCGGCAAGGGCCACCGCCTGCCGATCGCCTGATAGAAAAGGGGTGACGGTGAAATAGATATCACTCACCACCCCTTCGGCAAGGGCCGCGTAATTGAGGTTGCCGCCGCCCTCGATCAGCACCGAACGGGCACCGCGCCGGGCCAGTTCGGCAATGGCGGCGGCAACCGACAAGCCGTGCCCGCCGACGCCGATCCCGCACACCTCGGCAACGTCACCCAAGGAATCGGTCAGGGATACTACCCGAGCATGGCTGGTAAAAACGAGGGGACGCGGCCCCTCGGCAAAAAGCCTTTTCCCTGCCACCGGCAGATCCCCGCTCCCGCAGATCACGGCCCGCAGCCTCTTTTCCGAAAGATTGCCACCCGAACCGCGCATCTCCGGATTCTCGGCCCGCAGGGTGCCGACACCAATCAGGCTGGCATCGGTTTTATCCCGCAACTGTTCCAGCAGGGCGCGATCCTCGCTACTGCCCATGCCCACCGGGCTGATCCGCCCGCACAGGGTGCCGGCGGCGACTATCGAGACATTCACATCTTTTCCTCAACGGCAAAAACCTTCAGCCGGTCCATAGTCCTCGTGATGACCGTATCTCAACTCAACTGTGAGAGACAGGCGGTTGCCGACCGGTTGACTTGCCCCCCTCTTCAGGGTACATAGGTTGCCTTAGCCGCCCACCCCTGAATTTACTAGAAACAGCGGCAACATTAAAGCTCCCTGCAGCAAACAAGTGCAAATTTCGGACAACGGACTCACTGCCTGCTGTCCAAATCCAGGCAACCACCGGAGATGACATGCCCCTGCAACTTCGTGCCACGCGCCTGCCGCTGGCCCAGATCGACCTCAACGACGACACCTTTGCCCTGACCATCCCCGACGCCCCGGCGGCCGATCCGGGCCTTGAGGCCTCCATCGCCGAAATCGGCATCCTCCACCCGCCCATTGTGCAGGAAAAGGCAAACTCACTCTACCGGGTGGTGGCAGGGGTGAAACGTCTGCGCGCCATCAGCACCACCCGCACCGCCTGCGACTGCCTGTTGCTGGCCGCCAATACCAGCCCCACCGAAACCCTGGCCGCGGCCTTTGCCGAAACGCGCGCCAGCAGACCCCCTACCGCGCTCGAGAAGGCGCTTTTCCTCAACAAGGGGCTGCGCTGGCTCGACGAGGAGCAGGTCGCCAGACGATTTCTGCCCATGCTGGGGGAGAAGGGCGACCTGCAGCAACTCAGACAACACCTGCAACTGCTGCAACTCGAAGAACCCCTGCTGCTTGCCCTCCAGAACGGTACCCTGGACGAGTCGGTGGCCCGCGATCTTGCCGAGATGTCCTTTATCGACCGGATGACGTTGTTTGACCTGATCTCCCTGCTCACGCTCAGCGTCGACGATCAGCGCAAACTGGTGACGGGCTGCCGGGAGGTGGCCAAAAGGAATGGAACGAACATCACTGCCGTTCTCGACGATCAAGATTTGAACGCCATCCTCAACCACGAGGCCTCAACCCCGCCGCAGAAGGCGGAACAACTGATGTCCTGGCTTGCCGACCACTGCTCACCGAGACAGCAAGCGGCAGAGAAGGAGTTTCAGGCCTTCCGGGCCCAATTCGCCCTGCCGCAGGGGGTAACCCTGCACCATGTCCAATCTTTTGCGGAAGATACCGTCACCATGGAGGTGACGTTCGCCAACCGGGAACAACTTGAGCGCCTGTGGCCCTCGCTGCGGGAGATACTCGTCGACAAAGGGGAAGATTAGCCAAGGACAAGGTTACTTGCCGCCGAGATGCCGCCTCGGCAACCGGATCACGAAGGTCGTGCCGACACCGGGTTTGCTCCGGGCCGTAATCATGCCGCCGTGATGGCCGACGATCTTTTCGCAGGTAGCAAGCCCGATGCCGGTGCCCTCGTACTTGTTGCCGCACTCCAACCGCTCAAAGGGGATAAAGATGCGGTCGAGGTATTTTTCGTCAAAGCCGATGCCGTTGTCCTCCACCGTCACCTCGATAAAATCGTTGTCCAGCAGGCGTCCTTCGACGATCACCAGCGGTTCGACGTCATCCTTGCGATACTTGAGA
>JAOUHH010000209.1 GCA_029865195.1 Desulfobulbaceae bacterium | reverse complement strand
TCTTCACGATCATGATGCTGGCCATCGCCTTCTGGGGCTTCACCCTCTATATCCGCAAGAAGGTCAGCGCCTACGAGCATTCACAGACCGAAACCCACAACGTCTTCGTCTTTCTGCTGATCAACATCCTCATCCGGATCGCCAAGATGGACGGGGTGGTCACCCGCGACGAAATCAACACCATCAACAACTTCTTTCAGCAGCACCTCCGCTACGATTACAGCCAGATGCAATGGGTCAAGGAGCTGATCAAGGAGGCGCAGGCATCGGACGCCACCCTCGATGATCTCCTCGTCGAGTTTCGCGGCCGATTCGGCTACGAGCACCGACTCATCCTCCTGGAGCTGATCTATCAGGTCACCTTCACCAATCACACCGTCTCACAGGAGGAGATGGATCTCCTCGACCGGATCGGCTCCTTCCTGGGCATCTCTGCCTTCGACCATCAATCGGTGAAGGCCCGCAATCAATACCGCCGGCAACAGACGGCCAATGTCGACGAAAACCATTACCGGGTCCTCGGCTTGAGCCCCGGCGCCACCGCCGCCGAGGTCAAAAAGGCCTACCGCACCTTGAGCATGCAGTACCACCCCGACAAGGCCGCGCATCTCGGCGAGGAGTTCAGGGCCGCGGCCGAGGAAAAGATGAAAGAGATCAATATGGCCTACCAGCATCTGCAACGAAAGCTGAACAACGGCTGATCCCCACAACCGGAGCCGACATCCCCGCATGCCACCGGAATTCGCCGCCAGCGAAGATGGCCAGATCATCGTCCTTGAGCCCTACTTCGGCGGCTCTCACCGCAGCTTTTTGGAGGGGATGCGGAAGCATCTCAACACCACCTGCCGGATGCTGACCCTGCCAGCGCACGGCTGGAAGTGGCGGATGCGGCTCGCCGCCCCCTGGCTTGCCGAGGAGATCCGGCGCACCATGCCCGAGCCCCCGAGCGGCAACTGCTGCCTGCTCTGCTCGACCTTTGTCGATGTCGCAACCCTGCGCGGCCTGCTCCCCAAGGCCTGGCAAGGGATCAAGATCGCGACCTATTTCCATGAAAACCAGTTCGCCTATCCGGTCCGCCAAGAGGACCCACGCGATCTGCATTTCGCCATCACCAATCTCACCACCGCCAACGCCTCGGACCGCTTGGCCTTCAACTCCGCCTACAACCTCGAAACCTTCCTTGACGGCTGTCGAACCATCCTGCCCAAGGCACCCGACATGCCCCTCCCGGACCTGGAAAGGCGCATCCGCGACAAGAGCATCATCCTGCCGCCGCCGCTGGATTTCAGCGATCTGGATGCGCTATCTCCACGGGATGAAAGCGTATCCGCGCCGATAATCCTCTGGAATCACCGCTGGGAGCATGACAAGAACCCGGAACGATTCTTCACCGCGCTGTTTGCGCTGGCGCAGCAGGGAGTGGATTTCAGGCTTATCGTCCTCGGCCAATCCTTCCGGCAGCAACCGCTGATCTTTGCGGAGGCGCAACAACGGCTGCGAGACCGCATCCTCCACTTTGGCTATGTGCCGGCACGGGCGGAATATATCGCCTGGCTGCTCCGGGCAGACCTGGTTGTCTCCACCGCCAACCACGAATTCTTCGGCCTGTCGGTGCTGGAGGCGGTCCGCGCAGGCTGTCGGCCGTTGCTGCCGGCGCGCCTGTCCTATCCGGAACTCTTCCCGAGTGAATTTCTGTATGAGGAGGAATCCTTTACCGAGGCGTTGGCAAAGGGGTTGGGGCAAAAAAGATTGGCTGGAGCAGAGGCGAGGCAACTGACGGAGAGGTTTTCCTGGCCGTCGCTGGCCGGGAGATTTCATGCCTGGTTGCTCCCGGAGGGCAACCGCCGGGCATGACGTTTTTCAAGAAGGGATATCGGACGAATCCCGACAGGCGTCGCCGAACCGTTCATCGAGAAAACGGCATTCGGCAGGCGAAAGATCAAAACGCAGTTCCGCTTCGCGAAGGGTCTGCAACCGCCCTTTTTCAGGCGAGGTCTGCAGCGATTCACTCAGCCAGCGCAAGGCCTTCCTGACCTTTTCGCCCGCCGGCAACAACTCTTCGGTCCCGCTCATCCCTTTCCCCCTGCGCCATCAAGCCCGAGCAATACATCCCGAGCCGGGTTTATTCCCCGTCACGCACCGGCCGCAGGACGATCCCGCCCAGCGGCGGCACCGACACCTTGACATGGCATGGCGCCATCCCAAACGGCTCCCTGATGATCTCTTTCCGGTGCGGATTCTCAACGCCGCTGCCGCCGAACATATCGCGATCCGAGGAGAAGATCTCCTGATACGCCGTTTGCCCAGGCACTCCGAGTTTGTAATCATGATGCACCTGAGGCGTGAAGTTGAGGAGGATAACGAGATGATCCTCCCGGTTTTTGGCAAACCTGGCGAAGGCAACGATGCTGTTGTCAACGTCGTTGAAATCCATCCACTGGAAGCCATGGTAGGTGTAATCAACCTCCCAGAGGGATGGATGCTCGCGATAGAGATGGTTGAGGGCCTTGACGAACATCTGCGTCCGGCGATGCAACTCGTCCTGCTCCACCAGGTGCCAATCGAGGCTGACCTTGCAGTACCATTCGGAGATCTGCCCGAACTCATCGCCCATGAAGAGCAGCTTCTTGCCGGGATGGGTCCACATGAACATGAACAACAGCCGCAGGTTGGCGAACTGCTGCCACCGATCACCCGGCATCTTGCCGAGCAGCGACCGCTTGCCATGCACCACCTCGTCGTGGGACAGCGGCAGGATAAAATTCTCCGTAAAGGCGTAGAGCAAGGAAAAGGTAAGGGCGTTGTGATGATATTTCCGGTAGATGGGGTCACAACTGAAATACTGCAGGATATCGTTCATCCAGCCCATGTTCCACTTGAAGCCGAAGCCGAGGCCGCCTTGATCGGCCGGCTTCGACACCCCGTAGAAGCTGGTTGACTCCTCGGCGATCATCAGGACGTTGGGATAACGGTCGTAGACGATGCTGTTCAGATGCTTGATGAACTCAATGGCCTCAAGATTCTCCTTGCTGCCGTGCCGGTTCGGTACCCAATCGCCTTCGCGGCGGCCGTAATCGAGATAGAGCATGGAGGCGACCGCATCCACGCGCAGGCCGTCGAAATGGAACTTGTCGAACCAGTACAGGGCGCCGGCGATCAGGAAATTGGCCACTTCCTTGCGTCCGTAGTTGAAGATCATCGTTCCCCATTCGGGATGCATACCCTGGCGAGGATCATGGTGCTCATAGAGGGCCGTGCCGTCAAAGCAGCCCAGGCTGTGTCCGTCCACCGGGAAATGCGACGGCACCCAGTCGAGAATGACGCCGATGTTGTGCTGATGGCACTGGTCTACAAAATACATCAAATCCTGCGGGGTGCCGAACCGGCTGCTCACCGCGTAATAGCCGGTCACCTGATAGCCCCAGGACTCATCCAGGGGATGCTCCATCACCGGCATCAATTCGACATGGGTGAACCCCATTTCCGTGAGATAGGGGATCAGGCTGTCGGCCATTTCCCGGAAGCTCAGGAAGCGCCCCGGATCGGACGGATCGCGCTGCCAGGAGCCGGGATGGATCTCGTAGATGGCCATCGGCCCGTCGTAGGGTGAGAGCTTTTTTCGCTCCTCAAGCCACTTCTCGTCCTGCCACTGATAGGTATCGATGTTCCAGACGATGGAGGCGCTTTTCGGCCGCAACTCGGCTGAGAACTGGAAGGGATCGGCCTTTTCTAGCAAATCCATGTTCGCGGTGCGGATCTCGAATTTATACGCCTCGCCCTGGTGCACCCCGGGGATAAAAAGCTCCCAAACCCCGGCGCTGCCCAACACCCGCATCTGGTGGACACGGCCATCCCAGAAGTTGAAATCACCGATGACGCTCACCCGGCGGGCCGAGGGCGCCCACACCCTGAAAACCGTGCCCATCACCCCGCCGCTGACCGCGTTATGCGCGCCCAACTTGTTGTACAACTCATAATGGGTGCCGCTGTTGAAGAGATGCCGGTCAAACTCGCTCAGCAGGGGCAGATGGCAATACGGATCATGGATCTCCCGGACCAAGCCGTCGTAACACGAGATCTCATACCGATACGTCGGGGTGGCATCCTTTGCGGCGTCAATAACGATCTCGAACAGCCCTTCGTCGCGCATCTTGTACATATCGAGCCGTTTGTCACCGAGAAGCAGCCGCACGGATTCGGCGTGCGGCAAAAAGGCCCTGATAATAGCATGTTCAGGGTCATGATCCAGAACATGGTAGCCCAACACCTGAAACGGATCGTGATGATCTGAGTGAATTACCCGGTCCAGTTCTCTTGAAACGTCTATATGCATGAAAAAACCCTTTATCCCGTAGGTATGCGGTTGTCGGAATTCCCGTGTGACTCGGTCCAAATAGTAACATCGTTACGTTAGCACAGATGAATTGAGAAATTCTATCCCTTTTTGGGAGGGCTTCACATTACCCGGTCGAGGCAAGGCGCAGCCGACACATCCGCCTTGACGCTCGATAAGGGGCAAGCTAGATTAGGGCAAAAGAGGCATCGGCTTGCCACCGACCTTATCGACAGCAAACACGTGCGAGCAGAGACATGCAGAGCCTCAAAGGCAATTTCCTCATCGCCACCTCCCGGATGCCGGACCCCCGCTTTCACGAACAGGTGATCTACCTGTGCGCCCATGATGCCAACGGAGCCATGGGGCTGGTGATCAACAAACCCATCGCCGAGATCAGCATGGCGGATATCCTGCGGGGCGCCAACCTGCCGACCCCCGCCATCCCGCTGCCGCCGGTGTACATAGGCGGCCCGGTGGAACCGGGGGCCGGATTTTTTCTACACACCGCCGATTACCGGCCCGCGGAATACCTCCAGGTAAGCGACACCGTCATCATGTCCCGTGATTCCGGCATCCTCGACGAAATAGCCGCCGGCAGGGGGCCAAAAC
>JAOUHH010000208.1 GCA_029865195.1 Desulfobulbaceae bacterium | reverse complement strand
ACGCCATGATCCAGGCCGGCCTGATGGTGGAGCCCCGCTCCATGGTCAAGCGTTCCTACGAGATCCTGGCCCGGCTGGTGCAGTCGTAACTGCCGGTGCGGCAGGATAAGGGGTGGCGGCGCGCCTGACCCGTCGTCACCCCTTGTCGGCGCCATCAGACGTCTGTTGACAAATCCTTTCCCGTCGAGCAAAGAGAGTGATGCCCGACGGATTCCGGCCGTCGCGGCATGTCGCCCATGGCCGGAATTTTTTTGTTTCCCCTCAACAAGCAAGCGGCGGTCGTTATGATCGAAGTAGCGGAATTGTGTAAGAGTTACGGTGAGGTGGAGGCGTTGCGCGACGTCTCCTTTTCGGTGCGGTCCGGCGAGATCATCGGTCTGCTCGGCCCCAACGGCGCCGGCAAGACCACCCTGATGAAGATCCTCACCGGCTACCTGCAGCCTACGGGCGGCAGCGCCAGGGTCAACGGCCTTGAGGTGCTGGAGAACACCCAGGCGGTGCAGCGGGATATCGGTTATCTGCCCGAGAACGCCCCGCTCTATCCGGAGCTATCGGTGCAGGGATACCTGAAGATGATCGCCGACCTGCGCGAGATCCCGCACGCGGAGCGGCAGCGGGCCTTGTCCGACGCGATTCACGCCGTGGGCCTGGAAGACCGGTTGACCCGGCTGATCGGCACCCTGAGCAAGGGCTACCGGCAGCGGGTGGGGCTGGCCCAGGCCATTCTGCACAAGCCGAAGCTGTTGATCCTCGACGAGCCCACCAACGGTCTCGATCCCACCCAGATCATCGAGGTTCGCCACCTGATTAGAAAACTAGCCCACCATGCCACGGTGCTGGTTTCCACCCACATCCTTTCCGAGGTGGAGGCCACCTGCGACCGGGCGATCATCCTCATGGCCGGCGCGGTCAAGGCCGATGCCAAGCTTTCCGAGCTTGCCGCCACCGCCGACGCGGTGGTCACCGTGGCCGGCGTCGAAAACGAGATGGCCCTCGCCGCGCTGGCCGCGCTCCCCGGGGTGCGGAACGTGGCGGTAGTCGCGCATCACGGCGAGCGGGTGCAGATCCGGGTGCATGGCGCCACCGACCGGGATCTCTGCCCGGAGATCTATGGCCTGGCCCGCGACAACGGCTGGCTGTTGCACGAACTGCGGCCGGAGGTGCGGACCCTGGAGGCGGTGTTTAACGACCTGGCGGTGGCCAATCAGGTTCCTGGAGGTGTGCAATGAGTCCCATGCTTTCCCTGGCCAAAAAGGAGTTGAAGGCCTATTTCGGCTCGCCCATGGCCGCGATCTTCATCGGTGCCTTCCTGCTCTCGGCGTTCTTCTCCTTCTTCTGGGTCGAAACATTTTTCGCGCGGAATATCGCCGATATCCGGCCGCTGTTCCGCTGGATGCCGCTGCTGTTGATCTTTCTCGTTTCCGCCCTCACCATGCGGCAGTGGAGCGAGGAGCAGAAGATGGGCACCCTGGAGGTGCTCCTCACCATGCCGGTGAAGCTGTCGCGGCTGGTCTTGGGCAAGTTCCTGGCCGTACTCGCCCTGGTCACCATCGCGCTCGCGCTCACCGGCGGCCTGCCCATCTCCGTCGCCTGCATGGGCCCCCTGGATTGGGGGCCTGTGGTGGGCGGCTACGTGGGGGCGATGTTGATGGCCTCGGCTTATATCGCCATCGGCCTCTATGTCTCCTCCCGCACCGACAACCAGATCGTGGCCCTGATCCTCTCGGTCCTGCTCTCCGGCCTGCTCTATCTGGTCGGCTCCGACGGCATCACCACCTTTTTCGGCAGCAACGCCGGTGAGGTTTTGCGCGCCGTCGGCATCGGCAGCCGCTTTGCCAGCATTGAGCGCGGGGTGATCGACCTCCGCGACGTGGTCTACTATCTGACCCTGGCCGGGTTCTTCCTCACCCTGAACACCGTCTCGCTGGACAAGAAGCGGTGGAGCAGCGGTCCCCACACCGCCCGCTATCGCCGCAACATGGTGTTGGCCACTGTGTTGCTGGCGGCAAACCTTCTTGCCGTCAATCTCTGGCTCAACAACAACCACGCCCTGCGTCTCGACCTCACCGAGGGACATGAGTATTCGATCTCGCCGGTGACCCGCGATCTGCTCGCGGGCCTTGACGAACCGTTGGTCATCCGCGGCTATTTCAGCGAAAAGACCCATCCCCTGCTCGCCCCGCTCATCCCCCGCATCCGCGATCTCCTGGCGGAATACAAGGTCGCGGCCGGCGGCAAGGTGGAGGTCTCCTTTGTCGATCCCAAGTATGACGAGGAGCAGGAGTCGGAGGCCAATCAGATGTACGGCATCAAGCCGGTGCCGTTTCAGGTGGCGGGCCGCTACGAGGCAAGCGTGGTCAACTCCTATTTCCATCTGTTGATCAAGTACGGCGACCAGTATGTCACCCTGAGCTACAACGACCTCATCGAGGTGCGCAATCGCAAGGACGGCCAACTCGAGGTGGGCCTGCGCAACCTGGAGTACGACATCACCAAGTCGATCAAGAAGGTGGTGTACGGCTTCCAGAGTCTGGATGCCATCTTCGCCACCATCAAGGAGCCTATCGAGCTGGTGGCGGTCGTCTCCGGGGAGGATTTGCCCGAGGCCTTTGCCGAACTGCCCGGCCGCATCCGTACCGTGGCCGGGGCACTGACCAAGGAGTCCGGCGGCAAGTTGCGATACCAGGAGATTGATCCCGACCGCGCCCCCAACCCCGACCGGGAGGCGGTGCGTGAGCAGTACGGGGTCGAGCCGCTGGCGCTCTCCTTTTTGGCCGAGAAATCCTTTTATTTGCACCTGCTGTTGAAGGTCGGTGGCCAGATCGATCACCTCCGCCTGCGCGGCGACATGAGCGATGCGGATCTGCGGCGCGAGGTGGAGGCCGTGCTGAAGCGGCACGGTACCGGCTTCATGAAAACCGTCGCCCTTTGGGCGCCTTCCTCCATGCCGCCTGAACTGGCACGGATGCGGCAGGCGCCGCAGGATCAGTATCAGTCGCTCAGGCAGGTGCTGGCGGAAAGCTACAACGTGGTGAACGCCGAGCTGGCCGACGGGCATGTGGCCGGCGATGTCGATGTGCTGCTGCTGGCCGCGGCCCAGAACCTCACCGACAAGGAACGATTGGCGGTGGATCAGTTTCTGATGCGCGGCGGCGCGGTGGTGGCGCTGGCTGGCCGCTACAGCCTCGATCTCAATCAGGCCTCTCAGTCCCTGCAGGTGAAGGAGATTTCCGGCGGCATCGAAAAACTGCTGGCCCATTACGGGGTCGCGGTGGAGCATGCGATGGTCATGGACAGCCGCAACGAGCCGTTTCCGGTGCCGGTGCATCGTGATCTGGGCGGATTTACGGTGCAGGAGATTCAACAGATCTCCTACCCCTTCTTTGTCGATGTTCGTAACGACGGTATGGACGAGAAGAGTCCGGTGGTGAGCAATCTGCCGGCGGTGACCTTGAACTGGGTCTCCCCGCTTGCCGTTGATCCGGACAAGAACAAGGGGCGCACGGTGGCGACCCTCCTGCGTTCGAGCCAGGATTCATGGCTGCAGGAATCGACGGACATCCAGCCTGATTTCGACCGGTTCCCGCAGCAAGGGTTCGCGCAGGGGAAAGACCGGGAGAGCCATGTGCTGGCGGTGTCGGTGCAGGGCGGGTTTACCAGTTTTTATGCCGACAAGCCCGATCCGCGGCAGGTGAAGGAGGAAGAGGTGATCCCGGCAGATAATGGCGCAGAGGCTGCGGCGCAGAAAACGGCACAGGCCACGGCGAAGGAGTTGCCGGAGCCTCTGCTCAAGCAGTCGCCACAGTCGGCAAAGCTTGTGGTGGTGGGTTCGGGGGATTTTGTGAACGACACCGTCTTTGCCATCTCCCGTTCCGTCGGCCAGGATCGCTATCTCAACAGCCTTGAATTTTTGCAGAATATCGTTGACTGGATGGTTGCCGACGACGACCTGCTCACCATCCGTTCGCGGGGGCAGCATGCGCGGTTGCTGGCGCCCATGGGACGGCAGGCGCAAACCTTCTGGGAGTGGCTGAATTACGGGCTGGCCCTGTTGGCTTTGCTGGCGGTGAGTATCTACGCCGGCCGGCGCCGCAGACGGGAAGCGCCCATGCCCTTGGCGCCGCTTGAAAGCTGATCGCGGCAGGAGAAGGCCGTTGCGTGCGGTGGTTGCCGCATGAAAGTTTTGGCAGAGAGAGAGAATGATGAGCAGAGCAAATAGGATTCTCGCGTTGTTGCTGGTGGCGCAGGTGGCGTTGATCGCCTACATGTATCGTCCGAACCGGACCGGTGGGCCGCCGGCGGTGCAATTCTTCAAGGGGATCACCGCAGAGCAGGTGGTGGGGGTTGCGATCACCGACGGCACGCAGTCGCTTGCGCTCAAGAAAGAGAGCAAGGGCTGGCGGATCGGCACCGCGCCGACATATCCCGCCGAGGCGAAAAAGGTCGAGGCGCTGGTCAAGAAGCTGCTGGCGCTCAGTTCGACGCGGCTGGTGGCCCGCACCGATGCAAGCCATGGCCGGTTGAAGGTGGCCAAGGATGGCTATCTTCGCAAGCTTACCCTGTCCATGGCCGACGGCACGAGTAGGGAACTGCTGCTGGGCACCTCTCCCAACTACAAGACCATCCATGTTCGCGCGGCCGATGTGGACAACGTCTATCTGGTAAAGGACCTCTCGGACTGGGAGGTCTCGGTCGCCCCGGAGGAGTGGTGGGATAATAATTATGTGAATGTAAACCCCGCCGATCTCAAATCCCTCATCCTGCAGAACGGCCACGGCCGGATCGAGCTTACCCGCGATGGGGCGAACAGGTGGCAGGCGGTCGGTGTGCCGGCAGGGAAAAGGCTGGCCGATGAGGCGCTCAATCATTTCCTGAACAAGGCGTGTCTCGTGCAACTCGCTTCCTATCTCGGAAGCGAGCACAGCGATGGCGAATTCGGTCTCGACAA
>JAOUHH010000207.1 GCA_029865195.1 Desulfobulbaceae bacterium | reverse complement strand
CGGTCCTGAAAACGGTTATCCCCTTGACCCTCGGCGACCGGCCCTGCCTGCTGGAAAGCATCACCGACATCACCGAGCTGAAGCGGATGGCCAGCCAGAATCAGACCCTGCATCAGCAATTGCTGCAATCGCAGAAGATGGAGGCGGTGGGGGTGTTGGCCGGCGGCGTCGCCCATGATTTCAATAACCTGTTGACTATCATCCATGGCTCGGCCGACCTTGCCCTGCTGACCTCGTCGACGGAGAAGGCGGAGCATCGCTATCTGAGCCAGATCAAGGAAACCACCGAGCGGGCCGGCAATCTGGTCCGCCAGCTCCTGCTCTTCAGCCGCACCCAGCCGATGACCCTCTCCGTGCTGCAGCTTAACGAGGTGGTCGGGAATCTGATGAAGATGCTCAAGCGTCTCATCGGCGAGGATATCGAGGTGGTTACCGAGCTTGCCGACGGGTTGTGGCTGGTGGAGGGGAACGCCGCCAATATCGAGCAGGTGGTCATGAATCTCGCCGTCAACGGTCGCGACGCCATGACCAGCGGCGGTAAGCTGCAGATCCGGACCCGGAATGTGATCATCGGCGAGCAAGAGGCGTTGCTGCCCGAGGTTCGCCCCGGCCGCTTTGTCTGCCTGGAGGTGATTGACAGCGGCGCCGGCATCCCCGACGAGGTATTGCAGCATATCTTCGAGCCGTTCTTCACCACCAAGGAGGCGGGCAAGGGCACCGGCCTCGGGCTGGCCGTGGTCTACGGGATCGTCAAGCAGCATGAGGGCTGGATCGATGTCGACAGCAAGGCGGGGAAGGGGACAACCTTCAAGATCTACCTGCCGAGCAGCGCGGCCGAGGCCGAAACGGTGGTGGCCCCGGCCCTGGCCGTTGAATTGCGCGGGGATGGCCAGCGGGTGCTGGTGGTCGAGGACGAGGAGATGTTGCGCGGTCTGATTGCCGATACCCTTGAGAAGAAGGGGTTCGAGGTGCTGCAGGCGACGAACGTCGACGAGGCGCTGGCGCTGTTTGAGCGGGAGCAGGGGGATTTCGCCCTGCTCTTCAGTGACGTGGTGCTGCCCGGCGAGCAGAACGGCATCCAGCTTGCCGATATCCTGCGGGAGAAGCGGCCCGATCTGCCGGTGGTTCTCTCCAGCGGCTACACCGATCAGAAGTCGCAGTGGGAGATCATCGAGAAACGCGGCTATGCCTTCCTGCAGAAGCCGTTCAATATCGGCACCCTGGGACGCATGGTGTACGATGCCGTGCAGGAGCGGGGCGCAGGTGAGTAAGCAAACGGTCAAGCCCTCTTCGGTCGCCGCCCGGCAACGGCGTTCAACATCGATGGCGCGCTGCCTGCTGTGCGGGGTGCTGGTTCTGGCGGCCTGCCTGGTGGGGGCGGCCCGTGAGCTGCATGCCAAGGACGCCGTCATCAAATCCATCGTCGTCGCCAATTCCGCCACCGACCTGCTGCTGTACTGCGCGGTGGCCAACAGCTTCACCCCCGAGATGGTGGAGGGGATCAGAAACGGCATCCCGGTGACCTTCACCTTCTTTGTCACCCTGGAGCAGAAACGGGCGTTGCTGCCGGACCGGCAGGTGGCGTCGCTGGCCTTCGACCACACCCTCAGCTACGACAGCCTGAAGGAGATGTATCGCCTCACCTTCCCCGGCGAAAACGGCAAGAGCGTCAGCACCGCCTCCTTCGCGGAGGCGAAGCGGTTGATGGAGGAGGTGAACGGCTTCCGGGTCGCCCCCCTGCGCAGCCTGGTGCCCGACGGTGAATACACCCTGGCGGTCAAGGCGCGGCTGGCGAAGAAGACCCTGCCGCTGAACTTTCATTACATCATCCCGTTCTGGCATCTCTGGGATTTTGAAACCGACTGGCGGACCGCGCAGTTCCGGTACTGAACCGGAAGTGGCCGGGTCGGCGGCGGAATGCCTGCGGCACGGTGAGGATGAGGAGAAAAATGGCGGAATCCCTAACAGCATCCGAGCACGACGCCGCCGAAACCGCGCTTGTCGAGGCCAGAGCCCGCAAGCGGCGGCGCATCCGCTTCGTCATCCTGCTCTGCTGTGTGCTGATCCCGATCTTTACCTACCTTGAGACCAAGGTCTTTCAGATCGGCGCCGTCTCCTTCCCGATCAGCGGCAACGTCCTGGTCTTCGTCCTGATCAACGTCAACATCCTGCTCCTGCTGCTGATGGTCTTCCTGGTGCTCAGGAACCTGGCCCAGCTGATCTTCGAGCGCAGGCGGAAGTTCCTCGGTACCGGCCTGCGCACCAAGCTGGTCATCTCCTTTGTTTCGCTTTCGCTGATCCCCACCGCCCTGCTCTTCTTCATCGCCCTGCAGTTCGTCTCGACGAGCATGGATTACTGGTTCAACATCAACGTCGAGCAGTCGCTCCTCGCCTCGCTGGATATCGGCAAGGAGGTCTATCAGGGCGCCCGCGGCCGGGTCGGGGCCCTGGGCAACAATCTGGCCCGGCGCCTGGAGCGGGAAGGCGGCCGCTATGCGGACGGCGCGCCGATGACGGAGCACCTGCAGGATCTGCTGGAGAGCTACAACCTCGCCTCGCTGCAGATCGTCACCGAGCAGCGGATGGCGCTGGCCGAGGCCTATGCCCAAGGCATCTATCCGGCCGAGGTGCCGGAGGTGCCGATGGAGCAGTTACGCGCCGTGCTGGCCGGCACCGGCGGGGAGGCGATGGACATCAACGAGGTGGCGGCCGGGGAGCTGGTGCGGGGGGTTACCGCCCTGCGGCTGCCGGGGGTGGACGGCAAGCCGCGCCCCTGCGTGCTGGTCGCTTCCCTGCTGATCCCCAGGGCCCGACTGGAGCGGATGCATGTCATCTCCCGGGGGCTCGAAGGGTACCGGCAGCTGATGCTGCTCAAAACCCCGATCAAGACCAGCCTGCTGGTGATGCTGCTCATCGTCACCCTGCTCATTGTCTTTGCCGCCATCTGGTTCGGCTTCTATGTCGCCCGGGGCCTCACCGTGCCCATCGGCAAGCTTGCCGACGCCACCCGGCGGGTCGCGGAGGGGGAGTTGGACTTCGTCCTTGAAAAAAGCTCCGGCGACGAGATGGGGACCCTGGTGGATTCCTTCAACCGCATGACCCGCGACCTGCTGGCCCACAAGCATCAGATCGAGGAGGCGAACCTGGCCCTGCAGGCCGGCAACCAGGAGCTCGACCAGCGGCGGCGGTATACCGAGATCATCCTCCGCAACGTCGCGGCCGGGGTCATCTCCGTGGATGAGAAGGGGCGGGTGACCACCATCAACCGCTTCGCCGAGGAGCTGCTCGGGATCAGCCATGCCCAGGTCCTCGGCCGCGATTACCATGCCATCCTCCGCCCCGAGCATCTGGCGATCCTCGACGGCTTTCTCGGTGAGCTGGCCGAATCCGGCAAGGGCTCCATGCAGCGGCCGCTGAGGTTGACGGTCCGCGACGAGACCTTCTTCCTGCGGGTCAACTTCACCCGGCTTGAGGATGAAGAGGGCCGCCCCTTGGGCGTGGTGCTGGTCTTCGACAACCTCACCGAGCTTGAAAAGGCGCAGCGGATGGCGGCCTGGCGCGAGGTGGCGCGGCGCATCGCCCACGAGGTCAAGAACCCCCTCACCCCGATCCAGCTCTCGGCGCAGCGGCTGCGCAAGCGCTATCTGGACCGGATCGAGGGCGAGCGCGAGGTCTTTGATCTCTGCACCAAGACGATCATCAACCAGGTGGAGGAATTGAAGCGGCTGGTCAGCGAGTTTTCAAGCTTCGCCCGCATGCCCAGCGTCCAGAAGAGCGTCAACCTGCTGCCGGAGATGGTGCAGGAGGTGCTGGCGCTGTATCGGGAGGCGCACAAGCATGTCGCCTTCCGCTTCATCGACGATCCGGCGGTGCCGGCGTTCTCCTTCGACCGCAAGCAGCTGAAGCGGGTGCTGATCAACCTGATCGACAACGCGGTGGCGGTGCTGCCGGCGGCGGGCGGCGGCGAGGTGGAGGTGCGGCTTGCCTTCGACGCGGAGGGGCAGCGGGTCTTTGTCGAGGTGCGGGACAACGGGCCGGGGATCGCCGAGGCGGACAAGCTGCGATTGTTCGAGCCCTATTTCTCCACCAAGAAATCCGGCACCGGCCTCGGGCTCGCCATCGCCACCACCGTGGTGGCGGATCATGGCGGCTACCTGCGGGTCAAGGACAACGAGCCGGCGGGCAGCCGGTTCATCATCGAGCTGCCGCTGAAAAGCGAGGAGTAGCCCCGGTCAGTTAGTGGTTGCAGGCCTGGGGCGCAGGTTATATCCTGTAGCCAGCGGGCAGGGCCGCGCGGCAGTTGCAGGCGGGGCGGCGACAGCCGTTCCCTTTTATGGAATCCCCCTGAGCAGGCAGATTGAGCCATGGCGCAACGAATTCTGGTCATCGACGACGAGGCGAGCATCCGCGAATCCCTCACCGGTATCCTGGCCGACGAGGGCTTTGAGTCGGTTTGCGCCGAGAGCGGGGAGCAGGGGCTGGCGCTCCTCGACGGCGAGCGGGTCGATCTCGTCCTCCTCGATATCTGGATGCCGGGGATCGACGGCATGGAGACCCTGAAGCGGATCAAGGAAACGCACGGGCACCTGCCGGTGATCATGATCTCCGGCCACGGCAACATCGAAACCGCGGTGCAGGCCACCCGCCTCGGCGCCTACGATTTCATCGAGAAGCCGCCCTCCTACGACAAGATCGTCCTCTCCATCAACAACGCCCTGCGCATCGCCCAGTTGGAGAAGGAAAACCTCATCCTCCGCCAGCAGACGGCCCGCAAGCCCTCGCTCACCGGCGAATCCGAAGCGATCAGGAACCTCCGCCAGCAGATCGAGCTGGTGGCGCCCACCGAGGCGTGGGTGCTGATCCGCGGCGAGCACGGCACCGGCAAGGAGCTGGTGGCGCAGAGCATCCACCGCCACTCGAAGTGCAGCAACCGGCCGATGATCGAGCTGAACTGC
>JAOUHH010000206.1 GCA_029865195.1 Desulfobulbaceae bacterium | reverse complement strand
CCTGATGCACGGGATGATGAAGATGCGGGTGCGGCCGTACTATCTCTACCAGTGCGATCCCATCACCGGCTCCTCGCATTTCCGTACCCCGGTGAGCAAGGGGCTCGACATCATCAAGGGGCTGCGCGGACACACCAGCGGCTACGGCGTTCCCACCTATGTGATCGACGCCCCCGGCGGCGGCGGCAAGATCCCGCTGATGCCGGAAGCGGTCCTGGGCCGGACGGGCGACGACCTGCTGCTGCGCAACTACGAACAACGCTGTTTCCGCTACCCGGACCTCTGTTAAGCGGCAGCGGCGGTCGATTCGACCCTTTACAACCACGGAAAACAAAAAAATCCAGGCAACCGGGAGTCTCTGCGGTCGTTGCGCCAGGCTGGGAAAACCTGCTGCCGGGAGACGAAAATCTTTGCTCGTGAGTGAAACGAAAACCATGCATATCGGCATAACCTACGACCTGCGGTCAGAGTATCTGGCCATGGGCTTCAGCGAGGATGAAACCGCTGAATTCGACCGGGACGACACCATCACCGCCATTGAAAACACCCTGCGCGCGCTCGGCCACACCCCCGAGCGCATCGGCCATCTCAAGCAGTTGGCCGCCGCCCTGGTGGCCGGCAAGCGCTGGGACCTGGTCTTCAACATCGCCGAGGGGATGTACGGCATCGGCCGCGAGGCCCAGGTGCCGGCGCTGCTCGACGCCTATCGGATCCCCTATACCTTTTCCGATCCGCTGGTGATGAGCCTCACCCTGGACAAGGGGATGACCAAACGGGTGCTGCGCGACGCCGGGGTGCCCACCAGCGATTTCTTCGTCGCCGCCAGGGCCGAGGACGCCGCCCGCGTCCACTTCGCGCCGCCCTACTTTATCAAGCCGGTGGCGGAAGGAACCGGCAAGGGGATCACCCCGGCCTCCATTGTCCGCGACCGGGAAAAACTCGCCGCCGGGGTGGCCGGGCTGCTCGCCGCCTATCGCCAGCCGGTGCTGGTCGAGCCGTATCTCTCCGGCCGCGAGTTCACGGTGGGGATCGTCGGCAGCGGCGACAAGGCCCGGGCGTTGGGTTCGATGGAGATCATCCTGCTCGGCAGGGCGGAGCAGGGGGTCTATTCCTACGTGAACAAGGAGAATTGCGAGGAGCTGGTTGAGTATCGCGTGGCCCTGGCCGCCAACGATCCGCTGGTCGCGGAATCCGAGCGCATCGCCCTGGCCGCCTGGCGCGTTTTGGGCTGCCGCGACGGCGGCCGGATCGATATCCGCTGCGACGGCGAGGGCCGGCCGCAGTTCATGGAGGTCAACCCCCTGGCCGGCATCCACCCGGAACACTCCGATCTGCCCATCATCTGCACCAAGATGCAGATCCCTTACCGACAGTTGATCGAGGAGATCGTTGCGTCCGCGGCGACCCGGGTCGGCCGATGAATATCGCCATTGTCCACAATCAGGTAGGCGACCACGACGCCCCGGACGCCAAGGACGTTCTCCAGCAGGCCGAGGCGGTGACCGCGGCCCTGGAGCGCCTCGGCCACCGGGTCGAACGGCTTGCCTGCACCCTGGACCTGGAGGCGATGCGGGCAATACTCACGCAGCGTCGCCCCGACTTGGTCTTCAATCTGGTGGAAGAGTTGGGCGGGCACGGGCGGCTTATCCACCTCTTCCCCTTTCTGCTCGACGCCATGGGCATCGCCTATACCGGCGCGCCGGCCGAGGCGATCCTGCTCACCTCCAATAAAACCATGGCCAAGGAGCGGCTACGCGGGGCCGGGTTGCCCACCCCGGCCTGGGTCGGCCCCTGGCCGGAAAACGCGGCCCGGCTGGGTGGCGAGTCCGGACAAGGCCGCTGGATCATCAAATCCCTGTGGGAACACGCCTCCATCGGCCTTGGCGCCGACTCGGTGGTGACCACCGCTTCCACCGCCGCCCTGGCCGGGGAGTTGCAGAGACGCTGCCCTACCTTGGGCGGGGCGTGTTTCGCCGAGGAATTCATCGACGGCCGCGAGTTCAACCTGTCGCTGCTGGCCGGGCCGGACGGCCCCGAGGTGCTGCCGCCGGCCGAGATCCTCTTCGAGGGCTTCGGCCCGGAGATGCTCCGCATCGTCGATTACCAAGCCAAGTGGGAGGAGGATTCCCACGCCTACAACCATACCCCGCGCCGCTTTGATTTCGACGCCGGCGACAACGCGCTGCTGACGCGGTTGCAGGAGATAGCGCGCCGCTGCTGGGATGCCTTCGGCCTGGCCGGCTACGCCCGGGTGGATTTCCGGGTTGACGGGAACGGTACGCCGTATATCCTTGAAATCAACACCAACCCATGCCTCTCTCCCGACGCGGGCTTTGCCGCCGCGGTGGAGCGGGCCGGGATGGACTTTGCGCAGGCGATGGCGCGCATCGTCGCCGATGCCGGTCGCCATGCACGCCGGGGAGAACACTAACGATGCTCCGCATCCGCCGCATCTACGATGATATCCTGCCGGTGAACCGGGAAATCCTGCGCCAGATCCGGGAGATCTTCCACACCCGCTTCCGTGCCGTCGACGAGAAGGAAATCGACGCCATCGGCGAGAAGCTGCGCAACCCCTTCACGCAGCGCTTCCGCACCATCCTCTTCGTGGCGGAAAGCATGCGGGGCAAGGTCCTCGGCTTTGCGATGCTGCTCCACGAACCGGAGATCGGCTTCGCCTACCTCGACTGGATCGCCATGGCCGGCGGCAGCACCGGCGGTGGCCTGGGCGGCGCCATCTACGAACGGGTTCGCCAGGAAGCAGTCGGGCTGAAGGTAAAGGGGCTCTTTTTCGAGTGCCTGCCAGACGACGAAAAGGATTGCCCGGACAAGGCCCTGCTCGGCGAAAACCGGGCGCGGCTGCGCTTTTATGAACATTACGGCGCCAGGCCCATCGTCAACACCGGCTATGAACTGCCGGTCAAGGAGGGCGACACCTGCATGCCCCACCTCGTCTATGACGGCCTCCACGAACAAAAGCCGTTGCGCCGCGCCTTTGCCCGCAAGGTGGTGCGGGCGGTGCTGGAGCGGAAATACGCCGAACTCTGCCCGCCCGCCTATGTAGACAAGGTCGTGAACTCCTTTGGCGACGATCCGGTCCGGTTGCGGGATTTCCGTTACGTGAAGCCCGAAGTCGTGGGCAATCTGGTGGTCGGCAAGGCCCTGGAACAGATCGCCCTGGTGGTCAACGACAAACACGACATCCACCATGTCCGGGAGCGGGGCTACGTGGAATCGCCGGTTCGGATCCGCAGCATCCTCGCCGAACTCGACAAGAGCGGCCTCTTCGCCCGCATCCACCCGCAGCCCTTTCCGGAGCGGCACCTGCTGGAGGTGCACGCCACCGATTTCGTCCGTTACCTCAAACGGGCCTGCAACGACGTGCCGGAAGGGAAATCGCTCTACCCCTATGTCTTCCCCATCCGCAACAAGACCCGCCCGCCCAAGGAGCCCTCGGTGCTGAGCGGCTATTACTGCATCGACACCTTCACCCCCATCAACCGCAACGCCTATCCCGCCGCCCGCCGGGCGGTGGACTGCGCCCTCACCGCGGCCCGGGAGGTCTTGAACGGCCGGCGCCTTTCCTACGCCCTGGTGCGCCCCCCCGGCCACCACGCCGAGCACCGGTTTTTCGGGGGGTTCTGCTACTTCAACAACTGCGCCGTCGCCGCCCAGTTTCTGAGCCATTACGGCAAGGTGGCGATCCTGGACATCGACTATCACCACGGCAACGGCCAGCAGGATATCTTCTACCGCCGCGACGACGTCCTCACCGTTTCCCTGCACGGACACCCCAGCTTTGCTTATCCGTATTTCTCAGGCTTCGAAGAGGAGTTGGGCGAGGGGGAGGGCGAAGGCTTCAACCTGAACCTGCCGCTGCCCGAAAAACTCGACGGCGAAGGGTACCGGAAGGCCCTGGCCCTGGCCCTGAACCGGATCTCGACCTTCAAGCCCACCTTTCTGGTGGTGGCCCTGGGACTCGACCCGGCCAAGGGTGACCCCACCGGCACCTGGAGCCTCACCCCCAAGGATTTCAAGATCAACGGCGAGGTGATCGGCTCCCTGGGGCTGCCGACCGTGGTCGTGCAGGAAGGCGGCTACCGTAGCCGCACCCTGGGCAAGAACGCCCTCGCCTTTTTCAACGGCCTCACCGAGGCCGTCATCCAGTGGGGTACCGGCCGCCACGAGACCAAGGAACAGATCCATGGCCTGAAGATGCGCCACACGGTGGTGCCGGAAGATGTCGAGCGGGTTGAAAAACTGGTGCGGCTCACCGGCTTCTTCACCGAGGCGGAGGTGGGAGTCGCCAAGGAACTGGTGGAAGAACATCTGCTCAAGGGGGCGGAGGTCAGCGGCTATCATTTCGTTTTTGCCGAGCATTACGGCCGGCTGGTGGGGTACTCATGTTACGGCCCGATCCCGTGCACCCTTTCAAGCTTCGACCTCTACTGGATCGCGGTGCATCCGGATTACCAGGGCCGGAGGGTAGGACGGCATCTGCTGCAGCTGACCGAGGAGAATATCCGGCAGGCCGGCGGCGAGCGGATCTACGTCGACACCTCGCAACGCATCCAGTACGCCAGTACCCGGGCCTTTTACGAGCGGTGCGGCTACCTGCTCGAAAGCCTGCTGGTTGATTTCTACGCCCCCGGCGACGGCAAGGCCCTGTACTGCAAAAAACTGCGAAAGGGAAAAACAGGGACCGATCCCGGTCAGCCCCGCCCCACCGGTTAAGACGGGGCGGCAATGCCCCCATAGCCCTATCGATGCAGGCACTGCACGGTGAGCGTGAGCGTTGCAGACTGCACCACGGTGCCCTGCCCATCCACGGAAGCCCCCTCGATGGCGGCCGGCTGAGAAGAAGAGATAATACACAGATCGCCGCCCCTTTCAATGGCATACAGGCTGGTGCCGGGGCCATCGGCGGAATAGGCGAGGTTGTCCCGCCACCCGGCCCGGTAGGATTCAGATCCCGGCCCGGCCTGAAAATCCGGCAGCGCGCCACCGGCAAGCAGC
>JAOUHH010000205.1 GCA_029865195.1 Desulfobulbaceae bacterium | reverse complement strand
GGGATCTTGCCGCCGCCACCGGGGGCGTCGATGACATAGGTGGGGACGCCGTAGCCGCTGGTGTGCCCCCGCAGCCCCTTGATGATGTCGAGCCCCTTGCTCACCGGGGTACGGAAATGCGAGGAGCCGGTGATGGGATCGCACTGGTAGAGATAGTACGGCCGCACCCGCATCTTCATCATCCCGTGGACGAGGTTTTTCATGGTTTCCACGTCATCGTTGATGCCTTTGAGCAGCACGGTCTGCGAGCCGAGCGGGATGCCGGCGTCGGCCAGCATCGAGCAGGCGTGGTTGGTTTCCGGGGTGCATTCGTCGGGATGCATGAAATGCAGGCTCATCCACAGGGGGTGATAGCGGCGGAGCATCCGCACCAGCTTGGGGGTGATCCGTTGCGGCAGCACCGCCGGCACCTTGGTGCCGATGCGGATCACCTCCACGTGCGGGATGAGGCGCAGGCGGGCCAGCAGCCATTCGAGCTTGTTGTCGTTCAACAGCAGCGGGTCGCCGCCGGAGAGCAAAACGTCCCGGATGGTGGGGGTGGCGCTGATGTATTGAATGGCCTTTTCCAGGCGGGCCTGGCTGGCGTTGACGCCGCCGTGCCCAACCAGCCGCGAGCGGGTGCAGTAGCGGCAGTAGGTGGAGCAGAAATCGTGGACCAGGAAAAGGACCCGGTCGGGATAGCGATGGATCAGACCATGCACCGGGCTCTGGGAATCCTCACCCAGGGGGTCGTCCTCCTCGCCGGGGCCTTTGCGGAGTTCGTTGATGTCGGGTACCACGGCCCGCCGGATCGGATGAAGAGGATCGTCGGGGGAAACCAGGCTCATATAGTAGGGCGTCACCGCGAAGGGGAGCATGATCCCGTCCTGGCTCAGGGCCTGTTCTTCGGCAGGGCTCAGGGGAAGAATGGCGCGCAGCCGCTCCACGGTACGGATACGGTGAGCCACCTGCCACTGCCAGGAATTCCATTCCTTGGAACTGACGCCGGGAAAGTATTTTTTGCGGAACTCTCTGGTACGGTAATTTTTCTGCGCGGTTTTCCGACGGGTGATCGGAAAGGGGAGGATGGCGGGGGTCGGTGAGGCAAGAGGATCGTTGAACAGGAGGGCTTTCGTCGCCGCCTGACCTGGAGGCTCCTCTTCGGCCTCAAGGATTTCCGCAAGAGTAGATGGGGGTTCCTCGACTTCGCAATTACCAATTGTCTGCTGCATGGTTATCTCCTGTTTCAAATGTAACACGTTGTACCTGGCTGTCGTGGGACAGTCAGGGATGCCTGTGTATGCCTCTGTTTTTGGGTGAAAAAATGGTACGTCTTACAATTGCCCCTCTTTCAACCCTTATATGTTTGTTGTATGCGGAAAGCAAGAAAAAATATCGTCGGGGTATATTTTTTTTATTGCGTGATTACGAGGAGTTATGTTGCGCCTAAGGCTCGGGGGGGCTTGCTTTGTCCGGAAGCGGCTTTTGTGCGATCAAAAATGAGCTGCCGGCAGCGTGTCGGGACGCGGAAAGGGGCAATCCGGCGGTCAGGGCATGCGGGCGGCGATAGCGTTTTGAGGGGCGGGACCTTGCTGCCGGATCGGTGGGGGTGGCCGGTCTGTCGTTTTCGTTGTTTGGTTTCTCCGTGCAAGTGCGTATAATCGCCTTATGGGATAATTTGTGTTGGGCAGTTCTCAACTGCCGCGGCGGCGGGGGCGGGTATGAAAACAATTCGGATCGCCGGCAGCGGGCCGGCCGGGATGACGGCGGCGATCAACCTGGCGCGGGCCGGTTTTGCGGTCACGGTTTATGAAAAACATGGCGACAGCGGCCAGCGTTTTCACGGCGACATGCAGGGGCTTGAGAACTGGTCGGTGGACGGCGATATCGTCGCCGACCTGCAGGCGATGGGGCTTGCGATCAATTTTGATTGCCACCCCTTCTCCGAGCTTACCGTCAGCAACGGCACGAAATCCTGGCAGTTTTCCTGCGCGAAGCCCGCTTTCTATTTGGTCAAACGGGGCGATTTGGTGGGCAGTCTCGACCAAGGGCTGCGGCAGCAGGCCGAGGCGCTTGGGGTTACCATCCGTTACCATGCCGAACTACCGTTGCCCGAGGCGGATATCATCGCCAGCGGTCCCTTGCCCCATCACCTGTTCGCCATCGCCAAGGGGGTTGTTTTTGCCACCGGCATGGCGGATGTCGCCTACGGTCTGGTCAACGATGCCGCCGCCTTCAAAGGCTACTCGTATCTGTTGGTGAGCCGAGGCTACGGCTGCCTCTGCACGGTGCTGTTCGACCGCTTTGGCGAAATCAACAACTGCTTCGACGCCACCGGCGAGATGTTCGGGCGGCTGGTCGCTCTCAAGATGGAATCGCCCCGCCCGGTGGGGGGGATGGGCGCCTTTGCCGCCAGACCGGTTTTTCGGCGCGGGGTGAGCCTCTGCGTCGGCGAGGCGGCCGGGTTGCAGGATCTGCTCTGGGGGTTCGGCATGCGCAGCGCCATCACCTCGGGCTTCCTGGCCGCCCAGAGCATCATCAACAACACGGATTATGTCGCGGCGGCGCAGAGGTTTTTCGGCGACCGGTTGCGGGCGAGCATCGTCAACCGTTATCTCTGGGAACGGTTCGGCCGGGATAACTATCAGTGGCTCATGGAGCGGATCAATCGCGCCGCCGACCCCCTTGCCTTTTTGCACTCATTCCATAACCTCAATCCCCTGCAGCGGCTGTTGTCGCCCCTTGCCTGCCGTTATGTCGCCAGCCGCTATCCGGAGTTGATGCGATGATCCTTTTCGATGTGCCGTTTCTGCCGGATGCGGGCTACGCCGCTTTTCTGCGGGAGCGATCCTCCCGGCTGCATTCGCTGCATTTCCGTCTTGCCGGCGAGATGCGGCTTGATTCGCGGCACGGTGTCGACGCCATTCGGGAGGAGGAGCTGCGCGACCGGTTGCGGGAGGTGCCGGGGGTGCGCAAGTATGCGCTGTTAAACAGCAGGTTCTCCGCTCCCGGCCGTTATTTCGATACGGTGTTTTTGCGCGGGCTCACCGCGAGCCTTGCGCGGTTGGCCGCGGCCGGGCAGCTTGACGGCGTGGTTTTTGCCGATCACTATCTCCTGCAGGCGCTGGCCGACGTCGACCCCGGGCTCTGCGCCGGTCTGGAGGCGGTGCCGAGCGTCAACTGCCTGATCGACTCTTTCGAGGGGATTGTCGCCTGGCGGCAGTATGTGGCGGCGTCCGGTTTCAGGCCGCCGGCCAAGATCATCCTCGATCGGAACCTGAATCGCTCCCTGACGCGGCTTGGTGAAATAGCGGCCCGCTGCCGCGAGCGTTATCCCGATTTGGTGCTCACCCTGCTCGGCAACGAGGGGTGTCTCTCCCGCTGTCCGTTCAAGCTTGCCCATGATGCCCATATCGCCCTTGCCAACACCGGCCTTGCCGGTGAGCGTTGCGGCGCGATGAACGATTCCTTTGGTTGCCGGCGCTATGTGGCCGCCCATCCGGAGGCCGTCTTGCAATCGCCCCTGATCCGTCCCGAGGACTTGGGCCGGTATGAAGGGTTGGCCGGGGTGGTGAAGTTGTGCGGCCGCACCCTGGGGGTGGCGTTCCTGCAACGGGTTATCGACGCCTATCTAACGGGGGCGTTTAGCGGCAACCTGCTCAGCCTTGCCGACACCACCGACTGGCTGGCGGAGCAGATGCATGTCGCCAACGAGCTCCTGCCGGCGGATTTTCTGGAGACGCTTGCCGGCTGTGACCGGGCTTGCGCTACCTGCAACTATTGCCGCACGGTGCTGGCGGGGTGTAGCAAAAAGCAGCCTCTTCGATTGAAAGATTGGCGGCGACAGGGTAAAGTAGCCTGACTGTTTGGAATACTGGGTCTCTTGTATTTTCTTTAAGACAACATTCACTGGCCGGGATCTGTTCCGGCTCGTATAATACGGCTGGTCGCCGCCGCATGTTAAAAGACATCATCGTCGTTGATAATAATCCGTTGATCCTCAAGTTCATGCAGCAGACGCTTGAGGAGAACGGCTATCGGGTCCGGACCGCCGGTAATGGCCTTGCCGCCCTGAGCATGATGGACGCGGCTGTTCCCGATGCAATCTTTGTTGATCTGGTGATGCCCAAGATCGGCGGCGACAAACTCTGCCGAACCATGCGTAGCCGTCCGCATCTCAAGGATGTGCGGGTCATTATCCTCTCCAGCCTGGCGGCTGAAGAGCAGTTGGAGATGGTGCAGTTCGGCGCCGATGCCTATATCGCCAAGGGGCCGTTGAAAAAATGTGCCGGCCATGTCCTGGCGGTGCTCAAGCAGTTTGAGAACGGCGGTGGCGCCGAGCTCAAAGGGATGGTTGTCGGCATCGACGGCCTGAACGAGCGCGAGGTGACCAAGGAGCTGTTGGTTATCAAGAAGCATTTCGAGGTGATTTTCGACAACATGTCGGAAGGCATCATCGAAATCGCCGACGGCGACAAGATTGTCTATGTCAATCCCGCCGCCGCCTATCTTCTCGAAAGGTCGGAGGAGAAACTGCTGGCGAAAAGCCTGTATGATTTTTTCGGCGAGGAAAACCGGGAGCGGCTGATGGCCCTGGTTACCACCGTCGGCGAGAAACGGCAGCGGATTCAGGGCGAGGAGGTGGAACTGCACGACAACCATCTCTCCCTCAGTCTCCTGCCCATCACCACCGAGACCGGCCCGTCGATCATCGTCATGATTCAGGATGTCACCGAGCGGCGCAAAGCGCAGCGCGCCCTCTACAAGAGTGCTGCCCAGTATCGCAACCTCGCCGAACATTCCAGTGACGGTATCTGCCTTGTCCAGGACGGCAGGTTGAAGTACGTCAACGAGCGACTGCTGGCGATGGGAGGCTATCATCTGGCCGATCTGGTCGGGGTGCCGATCACCAAGCTGGTGCCCGCGGATTCGCTGGATGATGTGCGGAAATGGCACGAAGCCTTTCGGGAAGAGTTGGAGGATGGCCTCAGTTTCGACTCCCGCTGGCTGCACAGCAACGGCGAACACCTGGAGATCGAATGCAACGTC
>JAOUHH010000204.1 GCA_029865195.1 Desulfobulbaceae bacterium | reverse complement strand
CTCCACCCGGGGCCACCGGCGTGAACCCGTTATCTTTTCCTCAAGCTCAAGGATGCCCTCGATCAACGCCTCCGGCCGCGGCGGGCAGCCGGGGATAAAAACATCGACGGGCAGGAACTTGTCGGCACCCTCGACGATGCCGTACTGCCCCTCAAAGACAAAGGGGCCGCCGGAGATGGCGCAGTTGCCAAGGGCGATCACCCATTTGGGGTGCGGCATCTGCTCGTAGAGGGTCTCGATGGCCGGGGCCATCTTTTTGCTGATGGTGCCGGCGACGATCATCACGTCGGACTGCTTGGGGGCGGGGCGGAACACGCCGGCGCCGAACCGGTCGAGGTCGAAGCGGGCACAGCCGGTGGCCATCATCTCAATGGCGCAGCAGGCCAAGCCGAAGGTCATGGGCCATAACGAATTGGCGCGCCCCATCGCGATCAGTTTGTCGAGGGCGACAAACTGCACTATCGGGGATTGTATACTTTCCGTTCCCACGTGAAGACTCCCTTTTTCCAAGCATAGATAATGGCCAGCGACAGAATGCCGACAAAGATGACGAGCTCGACAAAATCCCTGATCGCAAAGGCCTGGTTGTAGGCCATCGCCACCGGGAAGAGAAACAGCACATCCACGTCAAATGCCAGAAACATCAAAGCGTAGAGGTAGTAAGAAATGCCGAAGCGGACCCAGGCATCACCGATGGGCGACATGCCGCACTCGTAAACCTGTCTGGTCTTCGGCTGTAGTGTGCGGGGCGCGAGAAGGTGGGAAATAACGAAGGGGCCGACGGCAAAGGCCAGGCCGCCGAGAAAGAAGGCGGCCACATAGAGAAGATCCGAAAGGGTTTGCGGTTCCACGAAAGCAGCTCCTTTACATGAAAGCATCGGGATGTTTCCTAATGCTATTCCTACTTAGCGGTTTCGGGCAAGACTGTCAAGAAAATACTGAATGACTATTCACAAAACTGCATAAACACAACTTCCCGTTATCATGGGGTTATTTAGCCTAACTCAATCCACCGTAAACCAAAAAACCAACGCTCTCGCGGCGCGCCCGCCCTTACTCCTTGAGGGCAAGAAGAAGATTCTGCACCGACTTCTTGGCGTCACCGAACAGCATCATGGTGTTCTCCTTCAGGAACAACTCGTTTTCGATGCCGGCAAAGCCTGGGTTCATGCTCCGCTTCAGGACGATTACCGTCCGGGCCGCGTCGACGTTCAGGATCGGCATCCCGTAGATGGGGCTGCTGGGGTTGCTCCGGGCCGCCGGGTTAACCACGTCGTTGGCGCCGATCACCAGAACCGCGTCGGTTTCAGCGAACTCTTCGTTGATGTCCTCCATGGCAAAGAGCAGATCGTAGGAGACATCCGCCTCGGCCAGCAGCACGTTCATGTGCCCCGGCATCCGGCCGGCCACCGGATGGATGGCGTACCGCACCTCCACCCCCTGCTCCTGCAGATAGTCGCAGAGATCGCGCACCACATGCTGCGCTTGGGCCGCCGCCATGCCATAACCGGGCACCACGATCAACGACCCGGCGTTCTCAAGCACCGTGGCCACATCCTCGACCTCATACCCCTTCACTGCCCCGCCGGGGCCACCGGTCGCCTCGTCGCCGCCAGCCGGGCTGTCTCCGGAACCAAAGGCGCCGAAGAGGACGTTTGCCAGGGAGCGGTTCATGGCATCACACATGATCTTGGTCAGGAAGAGGCCGGAGGCGCCGACCAGGGAGCCAACCACGATTAGGGCGTTATTGGCCAGGGCAAAGCCGGTCATCGCCACCGCGACGCCGGAATAGGAGTTCAACAGCGAGATGATCACCGGCATGTCGGCGCCGCCGATGGGAATCACCGCCAGCACCCCCAGCAGCAGGGAGATGCCGACAATGCCGTAGAAGCTGAACAGATTGGCGGGATCCTGGTAAACAATCACCCCCAGCACGGCCACCGCGAGCAGGATCAGCGCATTCACCACCTGCTGCCCGGGGTAGCAGATCGGCCGCGAGGGCACCAGTCCCTGCAGCTTGCCAAAGGCGATGATGCTGCCGGTAAAGGTGAGCGAGCCGACAATCACCGACAGGATCAGGGTGATCAGGCCAAAGGAGGAAAAGGCCACCCCCGGCCCCTGGAACTCGGCCAGCGCCACCAGCGCCGAGGCCGCGCCGCCGCAACCGTTAAAGAGGGCGACCATCTCCGGCATCGAGGTCATCTCCACCCGGATCGCCGCCACCGCGCCGATCACCGTACCGATGGCGATGCCGATCAGGATCATCTTGAAACTGACGATATCCGGATTCAACAGCGTCGCGGCGATGGCCAGCCCCATGCCGACCATGGAAAGCTTGTTGCCCATGCGGGCGGTCGCCGGCGAACTCAGGTACTTGAGCCCCAGCATGAAAAGAACGGCGGAAAGAAGATAGACGAAATTTATCAACTCGAACATGATGCCCCCATTAATAGTCGGACCCACACGTACCGGACACAGCGAAAAAAGCCGCCAGCAACACAGACAGGCGCAACCCTTACTTCTTCTTGAACATCTGCAACATCCGGTCGGTCACCATATAACCGCCCACCACGTTGATGGTGGCGAACACCACCGCCAGCAAGCCGATCACCGAATTCCCCTCGATGCAGATCGTCTCGCCCGCGACCACCAGCGCGCCGAGAATGGCGATGCCGGAGATGGCGTTGGAGCCCGACATCAGCGGGGTATGCAGGGTCGGCGGCACCTTGGCGATCAGTTCCGCGCCCGCAAACAGCGCCAACACGAAGATATACAGCCCGATTATGATTGTACCGTCCATCAGTTGCCTCCCGCCGCGTTCATTAACTTCAGGGTCATCTCCTGCACCACCTTGCCGTCGTGGGTAATCAGCGACCCCCGGGTGATTTCATCCGCCATATCCAGCTTCAGGCCGTTATCGTCGGAGAGATGCAGAAGAAACTTCTCGATATTCTTGGCAAACATCTGACTGGCATGGAAAGGGACGGTGCTGGGCAGGTTGTCCGGGCCAACGATGATCACCCCGTGTTTGACCACGGTCTTGCCGGGCTCGGTAAGCGCGCAGTTGCCGCCCATCTCGGCGGCGAGATCGACGATCACCGACCCCGGCGCCATGGATTGCACCATCTCTTCGCTGATCAGGATCGGCGCCTTCTTGCCCGGGATCAGCGCGGTGGGGATTACCACATCCGACTTGGCGATATGCTTGGCGATCAGCTCACCCTGCTTGCGCTTGTAGTCATCGCTCATCTCCTTGGCGTAGCCGCCCTCGCCCTCGCCGGACTCCTCCACCGGCACCTCGACGAACTTGGCGCCGACGCTCTGCACCTGCTCCTTGACCACCGGCCGCACATCAAAGGCCTCCACCACCGCGCCGAGCCGCTTGGCGGTGGCACACGCCATCAGACCGGCAACGCCGGCGCCGATCACCAGCACCTTGGCCGGCCGCACCGTGCCGGCCGCGGTCATCAACATCGGGAAGAATTTGTTCAGGGTATCGGCCGCCATCACCACCGCCTTGTAACCGGCGATGGTGCTCATGGAACTCAGGACGTCCATGCTCTGGGCGAGGGTGGTGCGGGGAATGGTATCGAGGGCGAAGGCGGAGAGGCGACGGTCGGCCAGTTGCCGAACCGTGTCGTGACGGAGGTAGGGCTGGAGGATGCCGATCAACGCCGTTCCCTCGCGACACATCGCGATCTCCCCGGCGGTGGGCGGCTGCACCTTGATCACCACATCGGCACTACCGCAAAGGGCTTCCGGGGTGGCCACGATCTCGGCGCCGACCTTTTCATAGTCAGGGTCTCCGTAGCCGGAGCGCTCGCCGGCGCCCGCCTGTACCGCCACCACTATCCCCTTCTTCACCAGTCGCTTGACGGAATCAGGGATAAGCGCGACCCGCGCCTCACCCGCCAAGGTCTCCTTGAGCACTGCTATCTTCATAATACGGCGCCCTCTCTCTTCAGTACTGACGTGTGAACCTCCACGATAACCCCGAACAGCGGAATCGGTTGACTTATGAACAGGCGTTCAACGTATCCCCAACCCGCGCGAGGTGTCAAGAAAAGAGTCAAAAAAACCCTCTGCCCATTCCCGTTGAGGGCAGACAGAGGGTCGATGGTTCCCAACCAGCCGGAATACCAGAAGAAATAATCCGGCTAGGAGGGCAGCGCAGCCAGGAGACGGGCATGAATATTGTCAAAGCCGCCGTTGGAAAGGACGGCCAGCACATCCCCAGGGCGGGCATGGGCGACCAGATAGGCGATCACCGCGTCGGTGTCGGCAAAATAGCGGGCCGCGACGCCGCGACGCTCGAGATCCTCCGCCAGTTGCCGGCACGAAAAACGCTCGTCGGGGGAGACATTGGCCAACGGCTCCTGCTCCTTGATCAACACCTCCCGGGCGTGGTCGAAGGCGGTCACATAGGCGTCCTGAAAAACCCGCCGGCGGCTGGAATTGGTGCGCGGCTCGAAAACGGCGACCAATCGCCGCCCCGCATAGGCGCTGGCCAGGGCGGCAAGCGTCTCCCGGACGGCGGTGGGATGATGGGCGAAATCATCGATCACCGTCACCCCGCCCACCGTGCCGCGCACCTCCTGCCGCCGCCGCACCCCGGTAAAACTGCCAAGGCCGCGGGCGATGGCGGCAACGTCGACCCCGAGCCGATCAAGAACGGCGATCACCGCCAAGCTGTTCAAGGCGTTATGGCGGCCGGGCATCCGGCTGTGAAACGACCCGAACATTTGCCCATCACGCCAAACCGTGAAATCGGTCCCGTCCGGGGTCACCTGCAAGCCATCGAGCCGCCAGAAGGCGTTTTCACCCTCGCCATAGCCGAGTACCCGGCACGGCGCCTCCGCCACCACCTCCCGCACCACCGGGTCGTCTACACAGGCGACCAGACACCCATCCGGCGGCATGATCGCCACCAGCCTCCGGAAGGAGCGCTTCACCGCCTCAAGGTCGGCATAGATGTCGGCGTGATCGAACTCGATGCTGGTAACGATGGCAACATGCGGCCGGTAATGGAGAA
>JAOUHH010000203.1 GCA_029865195.1 Desulfobulbaceae bacterium | reverse complement strand
CCTTCCGCCTCTTCAACCAGGAACCGAACCAGTACACCTGGTGGAGCTACCGCTTCAGCGCCAGACAAAAAAACATCGGCTGGAGGATCGACTATTTCTGCGTGGATAAGAAGAGTGCGAAACGGGTCAAAGGGGCGGCGATCCTGGCCGGGATCATGGGCTCGGACCACTGCCCGGTGCAGCTCGAGTTCGTGTAGCGACACCCGCCCAAAACATCCGAAAACAAAAGAGTATTCCCATCGCTTAGCCCCACCCCAGCCGCACCTCTTTCACGTTGACACCACTCCTGTTGCATGATAGGTGATTATGTAAATCCATCTCCATTGCCTGACACTGCATCACCCTGTCGGCCCGAATACCGACCCAACCCGGACAGGGCAAAAAAACAACGCCAAGGAGACACCCCCATGCAAACCCTGCGCAAAGGCGACAAAGGCGACGCGGTCCGCACCCTTCAGGAGGCCCTGATCCGGGCCGGATTTTTAACAGGGGCCGCGGATGGTGCGTACGGGCCGGGAACCGAGGCGGCGGTGCGCTCCCTGCAACAGAGCCGGGGTCTCGCCGCCGACGGCATCGCCGGGCCACGCACCCTGGCCGCGCTGGGCCTTGACGATGCCCAGCCCCAGGCGCCGCCGGTGATCCCCGGCGTGACCGTGGACAAGGTCTGCGCCATGTTTCCGTCCACCCCGCGCCACAATATCGAAACCAACCTGCCCACGGTGCTGACGGAGTTGGTGGCGGCCGCCCTGGCCGACAAACCCATGGTGCTCATGGCCCTGGCCACCATTCGGGCCGAAAGCGAGGGGTTCGTGCCCATCGACGAGGGCCTCTCTCGCTTCAACACCTCGCCGGGCGGTCACCCCTTTGACCTCTACGACCTTCGCGCCGACCTCGGCAACAACGCTCCAGGCGACGGCGAAAGGTACCGGGGCCGGGGCTTTATCCAACTCACCGGCAAGGCCAACTACCGGGAACACGGCCAGGCCATCGGCCTTGGCGAACAGCTCGTGACCGATCCGGACCAGGCCAACGATCCGCACATCGCCGCCCAACTGCTGGCAAGCTTCATCAAGGCCAAGGAACCTCGCATCCGGGCGGCGCTGGCCGCCGATGATCTGCGCACCGCCCGCCGCCTGGTAAACGGCGGCTCTCACGGCCTGGACCGGTTCAGCGACTGCTACAATCTGGGCGAGAAGCTGCTGCCGGCCTGAGGATTACCGGCAACCGATGTCAGCCAGGCCATGGCGTCATCGCTCTCGCCGGCGGCCCCGCACCTTTCCTGCCCTGCCAAAACCTCTTGCCAATGAAAATCTTTGCCTTGGCGCGTACGCATGTTAGTATTCTTTTGCAAATGGACGGATCGTGTGCAAACGGTCGCCACCGCCGAGGAGCCTACCATGCAGACCCTCACCCATGCCCCACGCCCCACGCTGCTGCTCCTGACCTCGTTTGCCCTGCTGCTCGCCTTTACCCCCGGCCCCGTCACCGCCGCTCCGCCAACCCCCACCTATGTCGGCTGCCTTGCCTGCCAGAGCTGCCACCCCGAGGAATTCCGCCGCTTCGTCACCTATGCCAAGAAAAGCCGTTCCTTTGAAAGCATCGAACGGCTGCGTCACAGCCTCACCGAGGCCGAGATAGAACGCTGTTACGGCTGCCACACCACCGGCTACGGCAAGCCGGGCGGCTTTGTCAGCATCGAGGCGACACCGCACCTCAAGAACGCCGGCTGCGAGGTCTGCCACGGCCCGGGCGGTCGTCATGCCGCCACCAGCGACCCCGCGGCCATCAAAAGGCACCTCACCAAGGAAGACTGCGAGGTCTGCCACACCACGGAACGGGTGGCGGCATTCCGCTTCAAACCCCTGATCCACGGCGGGGCGCACTGAGATGGTCAACCTCTTCACCCATATCCGGAAACGGCTTAGCGCCAAGATCCTCATCGCCCTCACCCTCTGCGTGGCCCTGGTCATGGGCGGGGTGATCATTCTCGCCACCGCCAGCCAGCGCGACCTTATCCGGGAACAGATGGCCGCCCACGGCCGGGAACTGAAATCCCTGGCCTACGCCGCCATCCGCCATCCCATGGCCCAGGGCGACAGCGAATCGGTGGAACGGCAACTCACCGAGATTCGGGGCAGCCTTGAGAACAACGAGATCCTGATCTGCGACTTTAACCGCCGGATCGTCTTTGCGAGCCACGCCGAACGGATCGGCACCGGCATGAGCCAGTTCACCGCCAACGCGGAGATGCTCGCCACCCTGGATCAGCTCCTTGCCGGCACCGGCCCGGTGGCCAACGTGCCACCCTTCGAGGAGGAGCGCGACGGCCAGCGCTTCCTCCTCACCCTGCACGCCCTGCCCAACGGCAAGGAATGCCATCACTGTCACGGCGAATCGCGGCAGGTGCTGGGCTGCCTGATCACCCGCGTCTCCACCGACAAGACCTACGCCGCCATCGCCGCCCTCCGTAACCGCACCATCGCCATCAGCCTCTTCGGCATCGGCGGCATCATCCTTCTCACCTCCCTGCTCCTCAACCGGCTGGTCACCCGCCCGGTGGAGGAACTGGCCGAGGAGGCCCGCAAGATCACCGCGGGCAACCTGGAGGTGGCGGTCTCGGTGCGCAGCGACGACGCCATCGGCGAGCTGGGCCGCGCCTTCAACCACATGGCCCAGAGCATCCGGGAACAGATCGGCTATTTCAACAACCTGCGCGACGCCATCGCCGCCCCCCTCTTCATCGTCGACCCGCTGATGGTGATCACCTATATGAACGAGGCGTGTGAAAAACTCACCGGCTTCAGCAAGGCGGAGGCGGAGGGCAAGCTCACCTGCCGGGAGGTCTTCAACAGCGACCGCTGCGGCACCACCACCTGCCCCCTGCACTACTGCCTGGACCGCGGCGTCACCGTCGAGGGGATCACCGCCGTTCTCACCAGCCGGGGCGGGACCAAGATCCCGGTGGTGACCAGCGCCAGCGCCCTGGTTGACGGCGAAGGGCGGGTGATCGGGGCGGTGGAGATCTGCAAGGATATCCGCGACGTTCTCGACGCCGAGCGGCTGCGCTACATCAAGGAGACGGCCGAACACGAGGAAGAGCAGCGCTTCTATCTGGAGGAGCGGGTCCGCGAACTGCTCGCCGTCCTCGCCGGCGCCGCCGGCGGCGACCTCAAGGTCAGGGCCCGGGAACGCGACAAGGGCGACGTCATGGACAAGATCGCCCGCCACATCAACCTGACCCTGGACGATCTCGAAAAGATGTACGCCAAGATCAACTCCTTCACCAAGGAACTGGAACAAGAGGTTGACCGCCGCACCGTCATGCTTCAGGACAAGACGATCCTGCTGGAACGAGCCAACCGCGAACTGCGGGAACTGGACAAACTGAAATCCGCCTTCCTGGCCAACATGAGCCACGAACTGCGCACGCCGATGAACTCGATTATCGGCTACACCGATCTGATGCTTGACGGCATTGACGGCGATATCAACGAGGAGCAGGAAAAGAGCCTGCGCAAGGTGCGCAACAACGCCCAGCACCTGCTACAACTGATCAACGACATCCTGGACATGGCCAAGATCGAGTCGGGCAAGATCGAACTCGACCCGCAACCGCTGGACACCAAAGCCCTCATCGCCTCGGTGGCGACCATCTTCGAGCCCACCGTCGGCAAGAAGGGCCTTGCGCTCACCCAGGACTGCGCCGACGACCTGCCGCCGGTGTACGTGGATGAGGATAAGGTCCGCCAGATCTTCATCAACCTGCTCTCCAACGCCATCAAGTTCACCGAGCAGGGCGGCATCACCATCCGCGTCCGCCCCTGGCCGGAGTCGAGCCGCTACCTGCAGGTCTGCGTTGAGGACACCGGCATCGGCATCCGCGCCGACGATCTCCCCAAACTCTTCGACAAGTTCAGCCAGGTGGACGGCTCCACCATCCGCCAGTACGAGGGCACCGGCCTCGGCCTCTGCATCGCCCGCGGCCTCATCGTCCTGCATAAGGGCAAGATCTGGGTGGAGAGCGATTTCGGCAAGGGCAGCCGCTTCTGCTTCACCCTGCCCACCGACCGCGCCCTGCTGGAGCGGCCGGCGGTGGCCAAGATCGATGAAACCCTGGCTACGGGGCTGGCCACGGCCTGCAACGTGCAGCCTGAAACCTTCGCCAATCCGGCCATGTACGCCGGCAAGGAGATCCGCTGCTGGGAGTTCGGGCACTGCGGCCAGCCAAGCTGCCCGGCTTACGGCAGCAAGGAGCTTCGCTGCTGGCTGATCCAGGGCACCCACTGCATGGGGGAAAAGGTCGCTTTCGACGCCGAAAAGATCAGCCACTGCCAGGGCTGCGAGATCGTCGAACGGCTCCTGCTGACCGACGAAGAGCAACGGCGCAGCATCGCCGTCGCCACCCGCGAATCCGTCTCCGCCCCGCCCAAGACCATCCTGGCCGTCGACGACAACCCCGAGGTGATCGACCTGGTGCGCAAGTACGTCGGCGACACCTACCGGGTCGTCGGCCTGCTCAGCGGCCACGACGTGGTGGCCAAGGCCATGGAGTTGCAGCCGCTGGCCATCACCCTGGACATCATGATGCCTGGCATGGACGGCTGGCAGGTGCTGCACCAGCTCAAGCAGAACCCAGCCACCCGGGATATCCCGGTGGTGGTACTCTCCATCGTCGACAACAAGAAACTCGGCTTCAGCCTGGGGGCGGCGGAATACATCGTCAAGCCCATCGACAAGGACCTGCTCCTGCACAAACTCAAATCGCTCGAGCAGCTGCACCCCGCCGTCAAGCAGATCCTGGTGGTGGACTCCGACCGCCACACCCTGGACACCATCTGTCACCTCTTCGACCAGGCCGGCTACGGGATCACCTGCTCCCAGAGCAGCCAGGAGGCGATCGCGGCCATCGCCGAGGTCAGCCCCGACCTCATCGTCTTCAATCCCTTCATGCCGCAGAGCCAGGGCCCCGACCTGATGGACCACATCAAGACCAATCCCGACACCAAGCACATCCCCCTGATCCTGCTCACCCAGG
>JAOUHH010000202.1 GCA_029865195.1 Desulfobulbaceae bacterium | reverse complement strand
GCGGGTTTTCGCCGCATCAGGGAGCATGAAGGCGAGGAAGGTTGCCGAGTCGCCGGCCTCGTCGAGGATGGTGCGGAAGGTGACGCCGGGCAATTTTTCCACCGCCGCCTTCATCGCCGCCTTGTTCTTGCGCTGGGCGGCGATCATCCCGTCCAGCTTGGCGAGTTGCGCCAACCCCATCGCGCCCTGCAGCTCCATCATCCGGAAGTTGAAGCCGACGAAGCTGCGGCCCTCGCCGCCGCGGCCGCCGGGGTTGACCGCATGGTCATGGCCGTGGTCGTGATATTCGCTCATGTTGCGCCAGAGGGTCTCGTCGTTGGTGACCACCATCCCGCCCTCGCCAGTGGTCATGGTCTTGACCGCGTCGAAGGAGAAGGTGCCGCAGGCACCAAAGCTGCCCAGCCGCTTGCCGTTCAGAATCGCTCCGGCGGCCTGGGCGGTGTCCTCGATTACCGGGATCTTATGCCGGTCGGCGATGGCGACGATCTCCTCAATCCGGGCCGGCGCGCCCATCATGTGGACGGGGATGATGGCGCGGGTCCGGGCGGTGATCTTCTTCTCGAGGTCTTTGGGGTCCATGTTGAGGGTTTCGTCGATCTCGGCGAACACCGGGATCGCGCCCACATCGAGGATCGCCTCCCAGGTGGCGACAAAGGTGAAGCTCTGGGTGATCACCTCGTCGCCCGCGCCGACCCCGAGGGCGGTAAGGGCAACCTTCAGGGCGGCAGTGCCGGAGGTGACGGCCTGGCCGTGCTTCACCCCGCAGTAGGCGGCAAATTTCTCCTCGAAGGAACGCACCTTGTAAACCCCTTTCCGCTGCTCGCCGAACTCGTAGCGGAACAGCACGCCGGTGTCGAGCACCTCCATGATCTCTTTCTTCTCTTCCTCGCCGAACACCTCAAAACCGGGCATATCTCTCTCCTGTACAGGCTTGTTGTCTGAATTTACTGAAGGTTTCTCTAACTGTTAGTGCTGATGGCCCCAACCGGCAAAGGCGCTCTCGTAGATGGCGATCACATCCTCAAGGGTTGGCTTGCGCGGGTTGTTCTCCACCGGCCGGGTGACGGTGAGGGCGATCTTGGCCATCTCCGGAATCTTCTTGGCCGGAATCTTGAGCTCGGCCAGGGTGGCGGGGATGCCCACATCCTGATTCAGGTTGTAGATCGCCTCCACCGCGGCCTCGGCCGCCTCGCGCAGGGTCATCTTGTCGACGTTCTGCCCCATCACCTCGGCAATGGTGGCGAACTTTTCAGGGTTGCCGATGATGTTGTAGGCGGTCACATAGGGCAGCAGCACCGCGTTGGCCAGCCCGTGGGGGATACCGAACATCCCGCCCAGGGGATAGGCCATGGCGTGCACCAGGCCGACGCCGGCGATGGCCAGGGCCTTGCCGCCCAACAGGCTACCCATCAGCATGGCGGAACGGGCCTCCATGTTTTCGCCATGGGCATAGGCCATGCCGAGGTTGGCGCTGATCAGGCCGATGGCCTCCAGGGAATACATCTCGGAGATGGGATGAGCCTGGGTGGAGACAAAGGCCTCCAGGGCGTGGGTCAGGGCATCGATGCCGGTGGCGGCAGTGACATGCGGCGGCAGGGAAACGGTGAGGGCCGGGTCGAGCAGGGCCGCGTCGGGATAGAGCGGATCGCCGTTCATGCCGCCCTTGGACTTGGTCTTCTCGTTGATGAAGACAGCGGTGAAGGTCACCTCGGCACCGGTGCCGGCGGAGGTGGGCACCATGATCTTGGGCACCCCGGCCTTCTTGATCTTGCCCAGACCGAGATAATCCTCGGCCTTGCCGCCGTTGGTGAGGAGGATGCTCACCGCCTTGGCCACATCCATGGCCGAACCGCCGCCCACCCCGACCACGCAGTCGCATTTGCCCTTCTTGGCGAGCTTGGCGCCGTTGTCGGCAAGCTTCAGGCCCGGTTCGGGATCGATCTGATCATAAACGACATAGGCGACCTTGCCCTTGTCGAGCGGGGCAGTGATCCGCTCGAGCAGGCCGGCATTCTTGAGGCCCGGATCGACAACCAGGAAAACCTTGCTGCCGCCGAGTTCCTTGACCATCCCGGCCAGATCGGCAATGGCGCCGACGCCGAAATGAATTTTAGTCGGCTGAGTGATGGTAAAAGTTTGTGTCGCCATTCGGTGCCTTCCTTAGTAGTATTGGGGAGATAAAAAGTCACAGATAAAAGTGCTGCACAGACAAGCGATTCTACTGTAGCCCGCCATTGACTGGCAACAAAAAAGGGCTTTAATCCCAACAAACCAGGCGCCTGCATCTTGGCATAAAAAACATGGACAACACCATCAGCCGCACCGAACAGAAACGACGCGCCAAGGAAATCGAAGAACTGGCCCAGGAACTGGCCACGCTCTCCCCCAACCAACTGGCAAAACTGCCCTGCGACGACTTCATCCGCCAGGAACTGCTCATGGCGGGGCCCCTCAAGGGCGGCGCCCGCAAGCGGCAGATCAAATACATCGCCAAGGAACTGCGCCAGACCGACCCCGAGCCGCTGCTGACCTTTCTCGAAGAGAAGAAAGGCTCTAAGCTCAAACAGGACCGGGAGTTTCACGAACTGGAAAAATTGCGGCAGGATATCCTCAGCGAGGCCATCGTCGCCCATCAGGAAGCGCAGGCCGAGGGAGCCAGCCTGAGCAGCGAGTGGCGGAGCGAGCTTGCCGCCACCGCCACCGCGAACATCCCCGGCGTGGACCTCACCGCCCTCAACCAGGCGGCACGCCGCTACGCGAGAAGCCGCAAACCCAGCTACAGCCGCGAGGTCTTTCGCCTCCTGCGCGCCGCCATGGAACAAACCCATTACCAATAACAGAGCATAGCGATATGGATTACAGAAGCGGTACGGTGGGCCGGGTTTTCGCGGTCCGCTTTGACGATGGTGACGATTTCCTGGCCGAGCTCACCGGCCTGATCCGCAAGGAAGATATCCGCAACGGCTGGTTTCACGTGATCGGCGGCCTGCGGGAAGCCGGGGTGGTCACCGGCCCCAAGAAACCGGTGATGCCGCCGGAACCGGTCTGGGCCGAGCTTGCCACGGTGCGCGAAACCCTGGGCACCGGCACCATCTTCTGGGACGGCGACGAACCGAAAATCCACCTCCACGCCGCCCTCGGCCACCACGGCGACACCCTCACCGCCTGTGTCCGCAAGGGCACCAAGGTCTATCTGGTGCTGGAGGTGTTCATCACCGAAACCCAAGGGATCGACGCCAGCCGCCCGTGGTACGAGAAGGGCGGCTTCAATCGCCTCACCTTCGGGTGAGGAAAGAGCTTTTTTTGTTTGACATCGCCGTTCCCCATCCTCCAAAGTATTGTATTGGCGATACACTGCATCGATTTACGAGGAGGGAAAAATGGCCTGCGGAACCAAAAAATGCGCGACATCCAAAACCAAAACAAAAAAAACCACACCGACCACGGAATTCACCATTACCGCCCCAGACGCGAAAGAGGTCTTTCTGGTGGGCGAATTCAACGACTGGTGCGGCGATGATTTACGGATGCGACGCTTCAAGGGCGGCGTCTTCAAAAAGAGCGTGAAACTCTCCCCGGGCCGCTACGAGTATCGTTTCGTGGTGGACGGTGAATGGTGGACCGATCCGGCAAACCCCAATCGAAGCCCGAACTCCTTTGGCTCCGAGAACTCGGTGCTCACCATCTCCTGAATAAAACGCCAGCCGCAAACAAAAAAAGCCGGGTACGCTCATGCGCGCCCGGCTTTTTTTGACACCCCCACCATCGCCTGCCAGTCCTGAACAGGCGCGATCCGCAGAGCGCCTACACCTTTTTGGAGGCCTTCTTCCAGGGCCCCTTCTTCACCCCGGCCTTGAACGGCGGCTTCTGCCCCTTGTACGGTTTCTGGCCCTTGAACCCGCCGCGCGCCCCCTTGGGCTTCAGGAAATTCCCCTTGCCGATCTCGACCACCACCCGCTTGCCGTTGATCAACAGGTTGTCGAATACCGCCGGGATCACCTTGGCGAAGGCGCTGTCAACCTCGAAGGCGACGCTGTCGTCGGTGATGTCGATCCGCCCGATCCGGATGTTGGAAGAGCCGGTGACCTCGTTGATCTGGCCGATCAGCCTGGTTGCGAACATGCCGTCATTCTTGCCGACATTGAGGGTGAAACGGGTAAACTGCACCGAATGCTCCCGCTTGGCGAACTTGCCGGCCGTGCCGCTCTTTTCAAACCGCTCCCTGGGCGCGGCCGTTACATTCAGGTTCGGCGCATCCCGGTAATAGGCGAGAAAGCGGTTGAACTCCACGGAAACAAACCGCTTGATCAGCTCCTCACGGTCGAAGGCGGACAGCTTTTCGGAGATGGCGGCAAAAAACGGGTCGATCTGATGATGATCGACGGTAACCTGCTTGACGGTGTCGATCATCTTCAGCATCTGCACCTTGCAGACATCCTCGCCAGAGGGGACCAGGCCATCCTCGAACTTCCGCTGCAGCTTGCTCTCGATGGCGCGAACCAGTGATCGTTCGCGCATGTTGATGATAACGATGGAAACGCCGGTCTTGCCGGCCCGGCCGGTGCGGCCGCTGCGATGGGTGTAGTTGGCGATATCATCGGGCAGGTTGTAGTTGATCACATGGGTGAGATCGTTCACGTCCAAGCCCCGCGCCGCCACATCCGTCGCCACCAATATCCGCAGATTCTTGCAGCGGAACTTGTCCATGACGTGATCCCGCTGGCTCTGGGAGAGCTCGCCGTGCAGGGTGTCGGCGCTGTAGCCCTCCTGGATGAGTTTGTCTGCCACATCCTTCACCTCCTGCCGGGTGCGGCAGAAGATAATGGCGTACATCTCAGGGTTGACGTCGATGATCCGCCGCAGGGCGGGATAGCGGTCCTTGGCGTGCACCATGTAGCAAATGTGCCGGATATTTTCGGAACCGGCATTACGCTGCCCCACCGTGATCTCCAACGGGTTGGCCATGTATTTGCGGGCGATGGAAGCCACCGACTGGGGCATGGTGGCGGAGAAGAGCAGGGTGTTTTTATCGGCCGGGGTCTG
>JAOUHH010000200.1 GCA_029865195.1 Desulfobulbaceae bacterium | reverse complement strand
ACCGGCAAGTCCACGATCTACGACCCCAGGGCCGAGGCGGTGTCGCTGATGACCCTGCACGCGGCCAAGGGGTTGGAGTTTCCGGCGGTGTTTATCGCAGGCCTTGAAGAAGGCATCCTCCCCTGCAATCTGCCCGGCAAACCCTGCGACATCGAGGAAGAAAGAAGGCTCATGTATGTCGGGATCACCCGCGCCGGTGAACATCTCACCCTCACCTCGGCGAACCGGCGCACCCTGTTTGGCAAAACCACGGAGCAGAAAACCTCCCGCTTTGTCGGAGAAATCCCCACGGAACTGTTGCGGCATGAGGCGGCACGGAAAACAAAACCCCGCCCGAGCGGGCAGCAGATGACCCTTTTCTAACGGAAGACGCCATGAACGACCGCCCCACCCAACGCGCCATCAAGATCGGCAACGTCACCATCGGCCTGATCGGTTTCGACACGGCCATCAACCGCATCTGCCGCGACACCGAACTGGATGAAGATACGGCGGTGGAACGCCTCTTTACGGCAGTGAGCGAGGAAAACTATATCCCGGCAGGATCGACCGAGCAGTACCGCGAGGCGTTGCGGCGCGAAATCCGCAGACAGCGAGGGGAGAAGGTGGAAACCGGACCGGGACTGGCCATCCGCATCCTGGGGCCGGGCTGCGTCAGTTGCAACAAATTGAACACCCTGGTCATCGAGGCGCTGCAGCGGCTGGGGATCGCCGCCGACGTCGAGCAGGTGCACGAATTGGACGAAATCTGGCGCTACGGGGTGACCCAGACCCCGGCCCTGATCATCAACGAACAGGTAAAGAGCAGCGGCCGGATGCCCAGTCCGTTTCAGGTGGAAGAGTGGCTCAAGGAAGGCCTGGATGGATAGACGGGACGGGACGTCAAAAGGTTTCGATCCCCTTCTCGCCCTGTTTAAAGGTAACCGCATCATACTCACGGTCTAGCTTCAGCGTCTGCCGCTTGACCCGGATGGTCACCTCCGGATAGGCGGTGCCTCGCACCGTTATCTTGGACCTTGTCTTCTTTTCGTCGGCACCCTCCGCGACCAGACCTTGCCGCATCTCGAGCAGCGCCTTGTACGACGTGGCCAGCTGCCCGAGCAATCGCGCCTGTTGTTCGAGAAGCCGCCGCCGATCGCCCGTTGCCTGCTCAATAGCGCCACGAATCAAGGCCGGATCGAGTCGCGACAGCTTGAAAACATCAAGAATGCGGTTGAGATGCCTGCTGCTCTTGACAATCGCCTCCTCCACCCGTTCGCGCTTTTCCATCGCTTCCGGATCGAAACCCGCCACAAGCTCGGTGGCAATCCATGACGGCGAACCGACGCTCCACGCCTCAATACTCTGCAGCGCGACGGTTCTGCCACCCCATACGCCGCCCCCCCGCACTCCTTCACCTTTGCGGATCTCGACGTTGCCGGCGGCAAGGAGATTGGCGTTGTAGAGGTAGTTGCCGACCACGATATCGCCGCCGGCCCGGATGGCGGCATCGTGAACAAACTGCACCCGCACCGTCCCCTTGGCGCTAATCTTCGTACGCCGCCCCACCATCCCGCGGCCCACCGTCACGCCGCCATTGCGGGAGACGATCTCCGCCCCCTCCGAAACGGTTTCGGTGACGGTGACGTCTCCGTCGGCATGGATTGAAAAACCTTCGGCAACCGTTCCCTTGACAAACACATTGCCGGCAAAGGTAATATTGCCGGTTTCGTAATTCACCCCGGCCAGCAGGTTTAAAATATTCACCACCGCCAGCATCTGGCCGTCGAAACGCACCACCCCGGACTGGTCGGCGTAGCAAAGCTCGACCGCCGCATTCTTGACGATCCGTATCGTTTTGTCGATTGTCAGAGGAACAGCGGCGCCGCCGGCCGACGGGATCACCGCCCCGGTCACATCCATGCCGGGGGTTCCCGGCACCGGCAGGATATGATGGGCGACAAGTTGCCCTTTGGCAACATTGGGGAGATAGTTGACCTCGCGGAAATCCACCGAGCCGTCCGGCCGTTCAATGCCGACGGGCCGCTCCATGGGCACAAGCAATTTCACTCGCCCGTCAATACCGTCAACCGGCTTTTTCCCCATGGCCACGGCAAAGGCCCCTCGCTGCTGCCCCCCAGTGGCCAGCGCCCGGAGCAACCGCTCCACCTTCTCCACATCCAGAAACTCCGCCTTGATGCCGATCTCCTCAAACCAGGGTTGCAGCATGGCCGGAGTAAGCCCCAACGCGTCTTGCGAAAAGATTCCCCAATGAACCTGCAGACGGTCGTGACTGACGAAAAAAGGCGCCATCACGGAAAAACAATTGTCCGCCAGCATCAGATAGCCGTATCGCTCTGCCCGGTACTCGCCAGCAGCCAAGACGACATGCGCGCCGGTCTCGATCCTGGCCTCGTGCCAGTCGACGATCACCGGGGCATCCGCACTGTTTTTCGCCTGCACATCCTCCTCGGCAACCTCCCTGCCCTCCGCGTCCAAAGTGAGTTCCCGGGCGAACACCTGCCCCGGGAGGACCGGAATGCCGATAAAACGGGTCAGCCTTGCAGGGGCCTCAACCCCTTCGAACAAGACCATGGCGTTTCGTTCCGTACACTTCCGCAACCCATGCAGATGCAGGCGTACGCCTTCCCGATCGGGAAGCGTCAGCTCCACGCGTTTAAAAAAATGCGCCGGCGGCACCAGCGTCGCAAAGGCATCGAGCCCGTCGAGGGCCGTCTCCTGTTGATCGCCACACCCAGATGCCGCCGACACCTGGCCGCCGGCCACCGTGACCTCCCCGGCGTCAGCAAATCCAGGCAAGGTGGTCAAGCCGCCGACGCCGACCATCACGTCGACCTGCCGGAGCAACCCTTCAATGTCGTCCAGATCCATCACCATGGCCCGGCCGTCATTATCCGTTCTGATCTCTTTCATAAAAAACCTTCCGCCCCCACCGTTCATGCCGGTCAGACCGGTTCCAGAACGGACGCCGCGATCCCGGCCTGCTTACCGCACAGGTTGGAACAGTTGCCCAAAATCAATTTTATCGTTGAGCAGATCCTCGGTCACCCTGGCCGACCGCAGGACCAGGGCCGCCTCGCTGCTCAAGCGGCCGAGAACCGCCAACTCTTCACCATCCCAGCCTTCCTTGCCGCCCACCCCTTCCACACAGATGACGCCGACACGTTCCTGATTGAAAATGATCGGCACCGCCGCCGTCCCCTCCTTGTCCAGCAGAGGCCTGCCTTCCTCAAAGGTCTTCCGGGCCATGCCCAAGGCACTCCCACCGATATCTGGCTTCATCACCGGTTGATCGGGATGATCACCGGTCACGGCCACCTCGGCCAGCAACTCACCAGCCGCATCAGCCAGAAAAACAACCGTTCGCCTTGCCTCCACCACCTTCGCCACAACCCTGCCGATCTCCACGGAGGCCTCCGGCAGGCTCGGTCCCTGCATCTGGAACCGGATCAGTTGGTCACGGGCGGCCAACTCCCTCACCTGCCGGCTGAGCCGGACATTGGCCAATCGCAGCTCCTCGGTGCGGGCGGCAACCAGCTTTTCGAGGCGATGGCGGGCCTCCCGCAACTCGAGATGGGTCCGCACCCGCGCCTTGAGGATCGGCGGTGAAACCGGCTTGGTGATATAGTCCACCGCCCCCACCGCAAACCCCTTTGATTCGTCCTCTATTTCCCCCATGGCGGTGACAAATATCACCGGGGTCTCTTTCCCATACGCCTCCGACTTCAAACGCCGGCACACCTCGTAGCCGTCCATCCCCGGCATCATCACATCGAGCAAAACCAGATCCGGCTGGGGACTGCCGGCCATGATCGCCAGCGCCTTCTCGCCGTTGGTCGCCGCCTTGACCCGATAGGCATCGCTCAACACCCCACAGATAAAATCGATGTTGTCGGCAAAATCATCGACGACGAGAATGGTCTTTTTCTCCTGGTCGGTCATTTTCTATTCCTCCCGCAACGAGATATTGATCTTCTTGGCAAGATCGACGAGTTGCACCAAAGCGCCGTCAAAATCATAGCTGTCGATCTTTTTTTCCAGCCGGTTGATCGCATCCATCCGCGCAACACCGGTGAGTATCCCGCGCACCTCTGGAAACATCCTGCGCGCCGCCGTATCCTGCTCACGCAACAGCTCGGCCAACGTTTCCAGATGCGACGCCAACCCTTCCGGTTGCGAAGCACCCTCCCGCGCCGGTTCGCACTCCTTCTCCGCTGCCAACGACGCGATGGCGGCCAAAACCGGAATCAATTCCTTTTCGACCTGCTGCAAACAACGTTCGCCCTCGGCGTCCTCACCTTTTTTCAAGGCCTGCTCCAGAGCCGCAGCCGCCTCTTGCAGCGACTTGGCGCCGATGGTGCCGGCTGAGCCTTTCAATGAGTGCGCCAACCGCTCAGCCGCCGTCACCCCCCGCGCGGCCAGGGCGTTGCGCAACTCGGCGACGATCTGGCCGTGAATCTCCCTGAATCGGATCAAAATCCCTCGATAACAGGCAATATTGCCGGCCATTCTGGCTAGACCGCTTTTCACATCGATACCGGGCAGGTCGGCAAGCAAGGTGGCGACATCTGCCCCTGCCCCTACCGGGACCCGCCCGGCGGCGGCAACAACATCCTTTTCGGTACCGGCCGCCTTGGGTTGCAACCAAGTGGAAAGAAGCCGATACATGGCCTCGGGGTCCACGGGCTTGGTCAGATAATCGTTCATGCCGGCGGCGCTGGATCGTTGCCGCCCCTCGGCCATGGCATGGGCGGTCATGGCGATAATGGGAAGAAGCCGCCCCCGCTCGCCGAGATCGGCTCGAATCCGACGGCAGGCTTCGTTGCCGTCCATCTCCGGCATCTGAATGTCCATGAAGAGCAGATCATAGTCATGCTCGCTGACCGCCTGCAACGCTTCCAGGCCGTTGCTGACCACCTCCACCACCATCCCCACCGCTTCGAGCAACTCCCGCGCCACCTGTTGGTTGATCTCGTTGTCCTCGGCCACCAGAATCCTTGCACCCCGAAGCGATACAAGCTTGCCGAGCACAGACTGGTCCACCTCAGGACAGAGAGGCCCTTCCTCCCCCTGCGCAGCCAGGGTGGTCATGATGGCGCCAAAAAGCGTTGATCTGGTAATCGGCTTAAGCAGAAAGCCATCCAAGCCGACCTCCTTGGCTCTGCGCATTACATTGTCACGTTCATA
>JAOUHH010000199.1 GCA_029865195.1 Desulfobulbaceae bacterium | reverse complement strand
TCTTGCCCATGTACTTGGCGAGCAACGCCTCGCCCAGGCAATGGTTGATCTTGTGGGCGCCGGTATGGTTTAGATCCTCCCGCTTCAGGAAGATCCGCGCCCCGCCGATCCTTTCGGAAAGCCGGCGGGCATAAAAGATCGGGCTGGGCCGGCCGACATAGTGGGTATACAACTCCGCCAGTTCATCCTGAAAGGCCTTGGTCTGCCGCACCTCGTCGTAGGCGACATTGATGGCATCCATCACCGCCTTCAACTCAGGTGGGATGATCTGACCGCCATATTCACCAAAATAGCCATCCGCATCCGGCATCTCTGCAAATGCAATACTCATTCGCTTACACCTCCTCTGTTTATGACCATGACATGCCAAAAATTGCCACCACATACACCACACAGTCGTTACGAAAAATTTCACACCACACCTTTCAGACCAAAATCAGTAACCATAATCATCTACCACAAACACCGCCCCCGCTCAAAACTAATCGTTAGAGGTTCGGGAAGCAGATACGCTGAATCAACAGACGGCTGACGATACTCACAGCTGCCGGCACCCGGCATCGACCTCACACTCAAACGCCTGCACTAAGGGATTACCCCTAGATGAGTCCCATGAAAAATATGGCATAGATGCAATCAATTACCAGCTATTACTGAGGATAACTATTTAAGAATACAAGACAATAGACTGGAGCAAAAGAACTTTGCCGTGCCAATCGACTACCGGTAGCCGATAAGGGTAATCACCCACTTAACCCTTGCCTAAATAATAAAAACCAGTAATCATAGGCATGCAGCTTAGACAAATAGCACATATGGCTACATCCTTCCGGACTCGGACGGGATTGCCGAACTGAGCCACGACATCCACTGCCGACTTGCACGCAACAAGTAAATTTTACTGGGGAGGACGCGCGTTGACGAAATATATTGTGAGTGCAATGCTGATATGGCTCCTCATAGTCGGCACCTCTCTCTCATGGAATCTCGTTGACGACCAACGCGAGTGGCGGGATGCCGCCCTCCACACCGGCCGCACCTTCTTTCGCCAGATCCTGCTCGACCGGGCCTGGAATGCCGGACACAGCGGCGTTTACGTGCCTATTTCCCGCGACGTAAAGCCCAACCCCTACCTTATCGATGTCCCCTTTCGCGACGTCGTTACCACCGGCGGGCTGCACCTCACCATGGTCAACCCGGCCTACATGACACGACAGATCGCGGAAATGGCGGCCAGGGAGAAAGAGGGGCTCCAGTTCCACACCACCAGCCTGCGACCGATCAGACCGGCGAACAAGGCCACGGAATGGGAGGCGGCGTGGCTGGCCTCTTTTGAAAAAGGGGCCAAGGAGCAATATGCGTTTCTCCCGGAAGGACGGGGGGGCAAGTTCCGCTACATGGCACCCCTCTTCATCAAGCCCGAGTGCCTCGAATGCCACGGCAAACAAGGTTACAAGGAAGGGGATATCCGGGGCGGGATCAGCATCACCATGCCGCTGCCGGTGTTGCCCGTCAACTGGCCGCTGTGGATCAGTCACGGGGTGGCGGCCCTGGCTGGCCTGGCGGGAATCCTCGTCACCGGGATCCTCCTGATACGAAGCAGAAAAACCATGATCGAGGCCAACGCGGTGCTGAAGCGGGAGGTTGCCGAACGCCGCCGCTCGGAAGAACAACTCAGCAAATTCAAATATATCGTTTCCGCCTCCGAGGAACATATGGCCTTTATCGGCCTCGACCACCAGTGCCAGGCGGTCAACAACGCCTGTCTGGCGGCGTATGGGAAGGATCGCGAGCAGGTGGTGGGGCATGGGACCACCGCCCTCTTCGGCGAGGATATCGTTGCCGCCACCATCCGAGAACCGCTGACACGCGCCTTTGCCGGTGAACATGTCCGCCATCAGGCATGGCTCGACCTACCGGCCCGCGGATCACGTTACATGGAGATTGCCTATTGCCCCTACAGGGGGGACGAGAAGCATATCCTCGGCGTCGTCATCAATGCACGCGACATCACCGAACACAAACAGGCTGGCGACGAACTGCGTCAGGCGGAGCATGACTGGGACCACACCTTCAACTCGATATCGGATTTTGTCTCCGTTCACGACACGGAATATCGCTTCATCAAGGTCAATCAGGCCCTGGCCGATTTTTTCGGCATGGAACGAAAGGATTTTATCGGCAGGCACTGCTACGAGATCTTTCACGGCACCAACGAGCCCTGGCCAGGATGTCCGCACACCAAAACCATAGCCCACCATGGTCCCGGCACCGCCGAGATCGACGATCCCAAGATAGGCTGCCCGCTGCAGGTGACAACTTCGCCCATCTACGGGAATAATGGCGAATTCAAAGGATCCATCCATATCGCCAAGGACATCTCGGCGGTAAAAAGGAAGGAAGAAGAGCGGCTGCAACTGCAGGATCAATTTTTCTTCGCCCAGAAGATGGAATCCGTCGGCCGCCTGGCAAGTGGCGTGGCCCACGACTTCAACAATCTCCTGACTGTCATTCTCAGCTATAGCGAGTTGGCCATCTTGGAACTGCCGGCAGGGGCTTCGGTGCAGCGATATATCGAAATCATCAAGGAATCCAGCCGAAAGGCGGCGATGCTGACCAGACAACTGCTGGCCTTCAGCCGCAAGCAGGCCTTGGCGATGCACGTAATCAATCTGAATGCGGTGATTGGCGGCATGGGCGAGATACTTGACCGACTGCTTGGCGACAACATTCTTCTCGAGATCAAACTGACCCATGCCGCCTCCACGATCAGGGCCGATGCCGGACAAATGGAACAGATCCTAATGAACCTGGTGGTGAACGCCTGTGACGCCATGCCTAACGGCGGGGGACTTGCCATCGAGACGTCCGTGGTATCGTTGACTGAGGAGTACGTTAGGGTCCACGATGAAGTCAAGCCGGGGGTCTATGTACTGCTGACCGTCTCAGACCAAGGGACGGGAATAACGCGCGAGGTGCGGAAAAAAATGTTCGACCCCTTTTTCACCACCAAGGGCGTTGGCAAGGGAACCGGCCTGGGACTGGCCACGGTTTATGGAATCGTCCGTCAACATGGCGGCCATATTGATGTCGAGAGTACTGTCGGCAAGGGCACAACCTTCAAGCTTTACTTTCAAGTCTGCACCGACACCGAGACGGGCAAGGAGAGCCGGGAAAACCTCAACATGCCCGGCGGCACGGAAACAATACTGGTGGCGGAAGACGCTGACGACATCAGACAGCTCGTTGTCGATGTACTTGAGCCATTGGGGTACAATCTGATAGAGGCGGCAGACGGGATGGAGGCGCTTGAACTCAGCCGCTCGGGCCATACGAGTATCGATCTCCTCCTGACCGATATCCTTATGCCTAGAATGAATGGTACGAGCTTGGCGGACAACCTGAAGGCCGCGCGCCCTGACATCAAGGTGATATTCATGTCCGGCGGCACCGATGAGGCCATTAATCGACACCAGATCCTGGCCCGGGGAGATGTCCTGCTGCAAAAACCACTCATGCCCGCGCAACTGGCCTCAATGGTGCGTGAGGTCCTGGACGCCAGGCGCTCCGTCAAAATTCAATAAGTCGGAATTTTCTTTCCCCGCGAGGAGTCGATATCAGATCCCAAGAGACCCGCCTTGGCCGCCTCTTCCCACCCCTCTGCAACGCAATGCTTTCATCCCCACAGCAACTCCTTGAGTCCGCTGGCCCGACTCACCCTCTGCACAATCGCTGCCCGCAGGATCGGCTCGTCGCCCCAGAGGGAAAAACGGCCCTTGGCACGGGTGATGGCGGTGTAGATCAACTCGCGGCTCAGCACCGGCGAGGGGTTTTCGGGCAAAAGCAGGGCCACCGACGCGAACTCCGAACCCTGGCTCTTGTGGACGGTGACCGCGAAGGCGGTTTCGTGCTCGGGGATCCGGGCCGGGGCAAAGGAACGCAGGGAACCGTCGGCGCCGGCGAAGAAGACCCGCAGGCGACCCGTTTCGTCGGCCATGGTGATGCCGATGTCGCCGTTATAGAGATGGAGCACCGGGTGATTGCGGGTGATCATCACCGGTCTGCCCCGATACCAGTATGCGTCTCGGCTGATCAGCCCTGCCTCGGCCAGCACCCCTTCCACCCAGTCGTTCATCCCCGCCACCCCGAAACGGCCGCGCCGGTGGGCGCAGAGGATGCGAAAGGAATTGAATGCCACCAGCGCGTCCTGCGGGGTAGCGGCAGAGAGATAGGCGGCAAACCCTGCCCGCACCGTGTTCCGTAGCTGCGCGAGGCTTTCCGGCTCCTGCCATGGGTACAGGGACAGACCTGTGTGCGCGGGGTCCCGCAGGATGGCAGCAGCCGCCTCACTGTCGCCTGCGTTCACCGCCTGCGCCAGTGTGCCGATGGAGCCTGCCTCGGCAAAGCGGTAGCTCTTTTCCAGGAGGACGATGGCGTCGGCCAGCGGCCCGCCCGGTCCTTCCGAGAGTCCTGCAAAGCCAGCCTTACCCAACTGCGCGGCAAAGTCTGAGCTGAAGCCGTTTCTCTCCTTGCCGCTGCAGATATCACCCAGCACCGAGCCCGCCTCCACCGAGGCCAACTGATCCTTGTCGCCCAGCAGCACCAGGCGCGCCGAACCGGGCAGGGCATCGACAAGCTTCGCCATCAGGGCCAGATCGACCATGGAGGCCTCATCCACCACCAAGAGATCAAGGGGGAGCGGGTTCTGCCGGTTATGGCGGAAAGAGGGCGAACCCATCCGCGCCCCCAGCAACCGATGGATGGTGGCGCTGTTTTCGGGGATGCGGGCAAGGAGCTCCGGGGCGAGGGCGAGCTTGCCCTTGGCGGCGCGGATGGACTCCTGCAAACGGCCCGCCGCCTTGCCGGTGGGGGCGACGAGGCCGATCCGCAGGGTGTCGGGCGCGGCCAGTTCCTGCAGGAGGGCGAGGAGCTTGACCACCGTGAAGGTCTTGCCGGTGCCGGGGCCGCCGGAGATGATGCAGAGCTGCCGCATCGCCGCAACCGTTGCCGCCAGCCGCTGGCAGTCGAGAACATCTTCCTCTTCGTCCGGGAAGAGCTGCGCCAGCAGTTGCCGCAGCCGCTCATCATCCACCGCCGTAAGGCCCCGGCCAAGTCCCAGCAAGCCATGGGCAAGATCCTGCTCATACTGCCAGTAACGATGCAGGTAGAGGCGGGGGCCATCGAGGACGAGCGGCCGGAACGCGCCGGGCTCGCCCACCACCGCGCTTTCCTG
>JAOUHH010000198.1 GCA_029865195.1 Desulfobulbaceae bacterium | reverse complement strand
GAGCAACATCTCCTGGCGGCGCGCGAGCAGGGTGCCGTTGGTGGTGAGGTTGACCCGCAGTCGGCGTTGCCGGCAGAGGGCGAGCAGGGCGCCGAGTTCCGGGTGCAGCAGCGGTTCGCCCAGCACATGCAGCGAGAGATGGTCGGTGTGTGCCTTGACCCGGTCGATGATCGAGGCAAAGACCGCCGACGGCATCTCCGCCTTGGCGCGCATGCTTCGGTGGCAGAAGCCGCAGGCGAGATTGCAGCGGTTGGTGATCTCGATATAGATTTTCTTGAATTTTTTCAAGCCGTGACAGACCAGTCCGGGGTGGATCAGCGGGGCGGCCGTGTCGTCACGCAGGCCCGAAAGGGGAACCGCCGCCAGGGTGAGCCAATGTACGGCCTTGGCCCTTTCTTGGCAAGGGGAAAAAGAGGGCGGAGGGCGGGGTGTGGCGCGGTCTTATTTCTTTTCCTGCATCAGGCCCGCCAGGGCGGCAAAGGGGTTGTGCGTCACCTCGGGCTTGTCCGGCTTGCCGGGCTTGGCGCCGGTCTCGGCACCTGCCCATTGGGCATCGATGTCGCGCTGGTGCTCGTTGTCGTGGCAGTAGATGCAGAGCAGCTCCCAGTTGCTGCCGTCGGGCGGGTTATTGTCGTGGTTGTGGTCCCGGTGGTGGACGGTGAGCTCGCGCACCTTTTTGCCGGAGAACTCGCGGGCGCATTTGCCGCACACCCATGGAAACATCTTGAGGGCGCGTTCGCGGTAACTCTTCTGCCGCTCCTCATGCGCGCGCCGTCCCTCGGCGATGAGCCGATCCCTGTCGTTGTTGCCTGCCGTCATGGCTTCCTCCCGTAGCTGTTGCACCCTTGCCGCCGAAGCGTGGCCGGGAAACGACCTCCGCCCACGGCTTTTTTGCATCATACGCGCAAACGTGTTGATTTCAAGCATCTTTTTGTGAGCCGCGGCCGTCGTGGCATGGTCGGATTTCTCGGCACGGGGCTGTCGGCTCGGGGCGCCGCCACAGAAATTTACATTGATAACGATAAAGAGTTGGCCTCGGTATGCATAAATTGCTATCGTTTACTATATAGATATTTTTGTCGCTAAATTAAGGCGTTAGGTCCTAGCGGGGTGAGCAGCATGGTTCGATTTCGCATGAATAGGTTCCGGGCGGGATTGCTTTTGGTGGCGGCGCTGGTGCTATACTTTAATGGCATATCGATTGCCGGCGATCTGGATCGTTTCCGGGGGTTGAAGGGGACGCTGGAGATTGCCGGCGGCACCGCCCATCTGCCGGTGATGGCCGAGGCGGCGAGGCGGATCCATGATTTTAACCCTGATATCTTTATCAGCGTTACCGGTGGCGGCACCGCTTGCGGGATTCAGAAGGTCGGCGATGGGCTTGTCGATATCGGCAACACCGGCCGGGCCTTGACCGAGGCCGAACGGGCCAGATACCGCCTCGTCTCCCATCCCCTGGCCCTTGACGGGATCGCGGTGGCGGTCAATACCGAAAACCCCGTCGCCGGGTTCAGCAGCGAGCAGGTCGACATGATATTTACCGGCCGGATCGACAACTGGCAGGAACTCGGCGGCGCAAACGCGCCCATTGTCCGTTACTGTCGCGAGAAGGGCAGCGCCACCCTGGAGGTTTTTGAGAAAAAACTGCTCCGCGGCGATCTATTGGCCGAGTGTAATAGCGTTTCGTCCAACGGCGCCATGCGCAACATCATCTCCCTGGATCGGAATGGGATCGGCTATCTGAGCATCGGCCATCTCGGTTCGGAAAAGGTGAAGGCGGTCGCCATCGACGGGGTTGTACCCTCGCAGCAGAACGCCTTGAGCGGCAAATACACGGTCGCGCGGACCCTCTTCATGAACACCGGGCCATCCCCCTCGCGGTTGACTACCCTCTTTGTCGAGTATCTCAAGAGTCCGGAAGGGGCCGAAATCATCAAGGATGCCGGGTATATCCCCATCCGTTGAGCGGTTGCCGCCGGCCGGCTGCCTAGGTTGTACCCTAGCGTGAGAAAAGCATGATCAATATCAACAGATTGGTTTTTTGGATCTCGGCACCCATCGTCACCCTGATGCTTGTTTCGGGGGTGGTGATGTATATTTTCGTCCTCAGGCCGGTTGCCGACACGGTTGACTATATCATGCGCGTGGAGCAGCGGGAATATCGTCTCGCCATCAACGATACCATCGGCCGCCAGTATGATGATCTCCTGCGGCGCGGCGTGGAGGATAATCCGCAGGCGATCATGATCGCCAAGGCGGAGATTTTCAGCCTGCTTGAAAATTATTGTCACCGGCAGGGGCTCGATATCGTCGTTGCCGAGGAAGGCAGGGAGATGTATGCCTATTCGGGGCATGAACATCATAATGAAGTGATGACCACCCCGCTTGAGGATCTGTTTCTTTTTCTGACCCGCCTCGATGATGCCCCGGTTGCCATGCAGGTTGATTTCGAGCCATGGCGATGGCAGGTGCGCTTCATCCAGCCGCATCCGCATTATCTGAAGATTGTGCGGCAGGTGCGGTTTGCCTATGACATGGCGATTGTCACCTTCCTCCTGATTTTTATGGTGTTGGTGTTGGTGCTGGCCCGGACGGTACTGCGGCCCATTTCGCAAATCGTCTCCCCCCTTAGCGAACGGCGGTTGCCGGCCTACAAGGGGATCCATGAGTTTGAGTTTTTGAGCGATCTGATCGCCGATGACATCCGGAAAAGGGAGGCAACCGAGGCGGAACTGCGGCGGCATCAGGAAAATCTTGAAAACCTGGTGCGAGAGCGCACCGCCGACTATGAGGACGCTAATGTCGCCTTGGAGCGGGAGGTCACCGATCGCTGGGTGGCTGAGAAGAAGGCCCGGCAATCCCTTGCCGAGTTGGATCAGATATTCAACACCGCGGCCGACGGCATGCGGGTGGTCGATAAAGATTTCGAGGTTATTCTTTTTAACAAGACCTTCGCGGAGTTGACCGGGTTGGGACAGTCAGCCCTGGCCGGGAAGAAGTGTCATGAGATGTTCCCCGGTCCTTTCTGTCATAACGCGGGATGCCCGGTGACCCGTATCCTCAATGGGGAGCCGGAGGTTGTGGAGGAGGTCGTCAAGGAGCGGCTGGACGGCAGCAAGGTTGCTTGTATCGTCACCGCGAAGCCCTACCGCTCCCCGGATGGCGAACTTATCGGCATTGTCGAGGATTTCCGCGATATCAGCGAGATTCGGCAGGCCATGGCGGAGTTGACCCTGGCCAAGAAGGATGCCGAGGCGGCCAGTCTGGCCAAGAGTGAATTCCTTGCCAATATGAGCCATGAGATCCGCACGCCGATGAACGGGATCATCGGCATGACGGATCTGGTGTTGGCGACGCCGCTGTCACCGCAGCAGAGGCAATTCCTGGAAATGGCGAAGATCTCCAGCACCCGCCTGCTGGGTATCCTTAACGATGTGCTCGATTTTTCCAAGATCGAGGCCGGCAAGCTCATCATCATGCCGACCCCCTTCAGTATCCGGGCGGTCCTTGATGCCTGCCTGCCGCCGTTGGCGGTCAATGCCCAGCAGAAAGGGCTTGAGTTCGCCTACCTTGTCGACCAGGCGGTTCCCGATTACGTGACCGGCGACGGCGATCGGATCCAGCAGATACTGGTCAATCTGGTCGGCAACGCCATCAAGTTCACCAAGCAGGGCGAGGTTGTCGTGCGGGTGATGGTTGCCGACGACGACACCGGCGGCGATCCCGGCCAGACCCGGATCGCCTTCGCAGTCACGGACAGCGGCATCGGCATTGCCCAGAAGGAGCAAAAGCGGATTTTTGATGTCTTCAGTCAGGTGGACGGCTCCCTGACCCGCCAGTTCGGAGGTACCGGCCTGGGGTTGAGCATCTCCTACTTCCTGGTCGAGATGATGGGCGGCCGGATCTGGGTTGATAGCGCGATCGGTCGCGGCAGTACCTTTTATGTTACCCTGCCGCTGGCGGTGAGCGCCGTCACGAAGTCGCCGCCAGCGGATGCCGTTTCGGCAAGCTGGCGAGGGATGACAGTCCTTGTCGTCGATGACCATGCCGCCACCCGGCAGTCGCTGGCGACGATGCTGACCCCGCTGGTGGGAGAGGTGCGAACGGCGGCGAGCGCGGAAACGGTGCTGGCCGATCTGCGGGAATCGCCATGCGATGTCGTGCTGCTGGATGCAGGGTTGCCGGAGATGAAGGATTTGCGTCTGTTGAGGGAGATGGCGGCGGCATCCTTGCCGCGCTCCCCGGCGGTGATCGTCCTCGCCGCCATCGGCATGACCGAGGGCGAGGCCCCTGCCACCACGGATGACGAGGCGGTGATCTGGTTGCGCAAACCGGTCCGGCGGCGTGATCTGGACAACGCCCTGCGTGCGGTGGTCGCAAGCAACGCCCGCGAAGCGGGGGAGGTGGAGTCACCGGTGCCGGCGGTGATGGGCAAGGCGGGAAATTATGATATCCTGCTGGTTGAGGACGACGCTATCAACCGGGCGGTGGCGGATGCGGTCATCTCCAGCCTGGGGTGGCGGGTTACGGCGGTTGAGAACGGCGCGGAGGCATTGACCGCGCTGGACGGCAAGCGCTACGACATCGTCCTCATGGACATCCAGATGCCGGTGATGGACGGCTTTGAGGCAACCGCATCGATCCGGGCCAGGGAACAGGAGTGGGGAGGGCATCAGCCGATCATCGCCATGACCGCGCATGCCCTGAAAGGGGATCGGGAGCGATGCCTGGCGGGCGGCATGGACGGTTATATCCCCAAGCCCGTGCAGGTGGCGCAACTGCAGGAGGAGATCGCAAGGGTGCTTGCCCTCTCCGGGGCTTAATCCGTCACGGGCCGGTGACGTCGGGGAAGGCGCGCAGCGTTTTTTCGACACCGAAGGAGGCCAACTCTTCCGCGCTCAGCCATCGCATCCCCTTGCTGACGAACATCGGTGCGTCGAGAAGGTTCTCGGCAAGGGAATTCTGGGTCTTGTCAAACTCCTCGTTCCAGAGGATGACGCCGTCCTTGGTCCGGACCAGCATGACGTTAAAGCCAACCGAGGCCGGTTTCTCGGCCGCCATCGCGCTGCCGACTCGCTCCGAGTACCTCCAGACCGTGCCGGTCAGGACATGGCTTGCCCCGGTTTCGGTGCCGAATCGCCGTGCCGCGCTGCGGAGGGTTTCGTCCGCCCGGGGCGGCAGTTCCGTGAAAATCGCCTCCGTTTGCACCTCCGGCACGATCTTGTGGCCGAATCTG
>JAOUHH010000197.1 GCA_029865195.1 Desulfobulbaceae bacterium | reverse complement strand
ACATCTTTCGCCGCTACAAGAAAAAGAACAAGACCTTCGACAAGTTCAGCGACAAAATCGCCGTGCATCTCAACGATACCCATCCCGCCATTGCTATCCCCGAGCTGATGCGGCTGCTTGTGGACATCGAGGGGGTTGAGTGGGATAAGGCCTGGGATGTCGCGGTCAAAACCTTTGCCTATACCAACCATACCCTGATGCCGGAGGCGTTGGAGACCTGGCCGGTGGTGCTGCTCGGCCGGGTGTTGCCGAGGCATCTGGAGATCATCTACGAGATCAACCGCCGTTTTCTGGAAGAGGTCGCACGGCGCTATCCCGGTGATAGCGAGCGGCTGCAGCGGATGTCCATCATCGGAGAAGGTTCACTCAAGCATGTCCGCATGGCTCACCTTGCCATTGTCGGCAGTCATGGCGTGAACGGGGTTGCCCGCCTGCACACGCAACTGTTGCGGAGCCGCCTGTTCAAGGATTTCGATGCCTTTTATCCCGGGAAGTTCACCAACAAGACCAACGGCATCACCCCGCGCCGCTGGTTGCTGAAGTGCAACCCGTGGCTGTCGGCGCTGGTCAGCGAGAAGATCGGCATGGGCTGGGCCACCGAACTCGATCAGCTGCGCGGTCTTGAACCCTATGTCGACGATGAGCATTTTCACCGGCGGTGGCGGGAGGTGAAGCTCAGGAACAAGGAGCGGCTGAGCGATTATATCCGTGAGGTTTGCGGGATCGCGGTTGATCCGGCAACGATGTTTGACGTGCAGGTGAAGCGCATCCACGAGTACAAGCGGCAACTGCTCAACATCCTGCATGTGATCACCCGCTACCACCGGCTCCTCGACAACCCGAAGCAGGCGATGACCCCGCGCACCGTGATCTTTGCCGGCAAGGCCGCGCCTTCCTACTGGCAGGCGAAGCTGATCATCAAACTGATTACCTCGGTGGCCGGCAAGATCAACAACGACAAACGGGTGAACGGCCGGCTGAAGGTGGTCTTCATCCCCAACTACGGCGTTTCGGTGGCCGAGAAGATCATCCCGGCCGCCGATCTTTCCGAACAGATCTCCACCGCCGGCACCGAGGCCTCGGGCACCGGCAACATGAAGTTCGCCTTGAACGGCGCGCTCACCATTGGCACCATGGATGGGGCCAATATCGAGATCTGTGACGAGGTGGGGGCTGAAAACATGTTCATCTTCGGCCTGACCTCGGAAGAGGCGGAGACCATGCGGGGCGAACCGGGCCGTTACGCCGGCCGCACGGTCTACAACGAAAACCGGGAGGTGCGGCGTACCGTCGACAGCCTGTGTGACGGCAGCTTCAGCGAGGATCGGGAGTTGTTCCGGCCGCTGTTCGACAGCCTGCTCGGTGAGCATGACCCCTACCTGTTGCTCGTCGATCTCGAGAAGTATCTCCGCTGCCAGGACGAGGTCGATAAGGCCTACCTCGACCAGCGGACCTGGACCCGTAAGTCGATCCTGAATGTCGCCCGGATGGGCAAGTTCTCAAGCGACCGCACCGTTGCCGAATACGCCCGGGAGATCTGGAACGTCGATGTCGGCAATTGAGGTTCGTATCGGGTGTTCACCTCCTTCATAACCCCTTGCTTGACAAACCGGCCGCCATCTTTTAAATAGGAATCTGAAAAAATTAAATAACGCATTTTGCAACATCCCGGAACACGGTGCAAATCCGTGGCGGTCCCGCCGCTGTAATCGGGGATGCGGTTCGGCTTTAAGGGCGTATGCCCGGTCACTTTCGGAAGTTCATCGAGGGGAAGGCCGCCGATCCGCAGACGATCCGAGAGCCAGAAGACCTGTTGCCAAAATGAGATAGTCTGTTGTGGACCGATGGTAAAGGTGCCCGAATGCTCGCCTGTGCGAACATTCGGGCTTTTTTGTGGGCTGGAGATCGCTCCGGCCTGAAGAACAAGTCAATTCGATACGGAGGACGTTATGAAAAAGAGCGCCAAGAAAGTGATCAGCTATCGTCGTCGTTGCCTGCAACTGGGTCAGAACACCGGTCTGTCCCACTACATTCTGCTCGCGCCCAAGGCGGACAGCAGCAAATAGGGAGATGTAGATGAAAAACGCACAGCAAGAACAGCAGAGCCGCTACGCCAATACCGGTTTCGGTCCCAATTTCTCGGTTCTCGATATCGGCATGCCGGATACGGTGGCGGTGATCGAGCCGGATTCCGCCTATTGGGCACTGGTCAGCAAGGATGAGTTGGGAGAGGCCCTTTCCGGATCGTTGCCGGTGGATTTCGCCGAACGTTCGGAGGACTTCAAGAAGGAGATGGATGCCCTTCGCTTCGGGCTCACCCCCTCCGCCGCCTACTTCAACCCCACCGAACGGTGCAATCTGAATTGCGGCTACTGCTATCTGCCGGAAGAGATGCGGCGTGACGGCATCACCATGACGCCCGAGCAGCTGTGCGACGCCCTGGAGCGGTTGCTGGCTTACTTCAAGACCGTGCTGCCGGAAGGCGCTAAGCCCCAGTTGATCTTCCACGGCAGCGAGCCGATGGTGGCGCGGGAGGCGATGTTCGCCGGGATCGAGAAGTACAGCGACCGCTTCCATTTCGGGGTGCAGACCAATGCCACCCTGCTGGATGACGAGGCCATCGCCTTTCTCACCAGCCACGGGGTCGGCATCGGTCTCTCCCTTGACGCCCCCAAGGCCGAGATCGCCAATATCACCCGCAAGAACTGGAACGGCACCGGTTATTTCGATCAGGTGGTGGCGGTGATCAAGAAGCTTGTCCATTACCCGGCCTTGAACGTCATCACCACCGTGACCAGCGCCAACGTCGGTCATATCACCGAGATGGTTGATTTCTACCATGAGCTCGGGGTGAAGGTGATCATGCTCAACCCGGTGCGCTGCACCCGGAAGGGCGGTCAGGAACTCAAGCCCGACAACGATGTGATGACCGAGAATTTCATCAAGGCCCTGGACCGCACCCACGAACTGTACGAGAAGACCGGCCGTAAGATGGTGGTCGCCAACTTCGCCAATATTCTGGCCGGGGTGATCGCCCCCACCGGGCGGCGGCTGATGTGCGACATCTCTCCCTGCGGCGGCGGCCGTTGTTTCTTTGCGGTGGCCGCAACCGGCGATCTCTTCCCCTGTAGCGAGTTCATCGGATTCCCCGAGTACAACGGCGGCAATCTCTTCAAGGACGAGATCCCCAAGGCGCTCACCAGTGCGCCGTTCAAGGAGATCACCGGTCGCAAGGCCGAGGACATCGTCCCCTGCGCTAACTGTGCGATCCGCCATTTCTGCGGCGCGCCGTGTCCGGCCGAGGTCAAGGAGGTTTCCGGCACCGTCAACGCGCCGAGCCCCTTCTGTCAGTTCTACGAGGAGCAGGCCCGTTACGCCTTCAGGGTTATCGCCCAGGGTCGGGAAGATGCCTACCTGTGGGACGGTTTCGACGATGAAACCGAGGAGACCTATCGCTGGGCGTAGTAGGGAACCGGCGGTGAAATGAGCGGAGGGGGGGACCCTTTCTCCGTCACTACGTTCGCTAACGTACCGTCAAGGGGTGGCTGCTTGTTCAAGAATGCAGCCACCCCTTTTTTTTCAGTTTGACATGCCCCCTGTTCTTTTGTAAAAGGCCTTAAACTCGTGTGTAAAAATCTTATAAAGTTATAAAAATGAATAATTTCATATACTCATCTCACTGAACGTTGCGTTTGACGAGCAACCCGGTCCGGGTTGTGCAAACAGCAGGCGCACCGTTTCCTTACTCTTCCCCGTTGCTTACATCCCTTATGTGAGCTTTGTTCCTACATGGGCAAGGATACTGTCGTCGCATAGTCAGGCGTAAGTGTTCCAACCCAGAAGGAGGAAGCGCACATGCATGCCCATATCCCGTAGTATCCGTTGGCCCCGGTGCGGCCCAGCAGCGGCCGTGCGTCAATCGTTTACAGAATTCTATCTTGGTCAGCATCTGTTTTTGCATGCTGATGCAATTTGCCGGGAGGTTTTGGCCCCTGTTATGCAACCCTGTGGTGCACAGGGCGGCCTGCCGGCTTGATTACCGTCAGGAGAATATGATCATGAAAAAAATATTGTTTATCGTCTGTACCGTGCTTTTCTGCTTTACTCAGCCAGCCTTGGCGTGGACCAGCTACAACTACGTCGCCGCCGACGAACTCAAAGGCTGGCTGGAGGGGGCCGTACCGGTTTTGCTCGTTGATATACAGGAGAAGAAGGATTTTGCCGCCCATCATATCAAAGGGTCGCTGGAGACCAACGCCTTTCCGGTTGAGTCCGACCATGACCGGCAGACCATTGATCCGGCCGTGAAGCTCTTGCAAGCGAAAGATTATGCGGCAGTGGTGGTCGTCTGTCCGAGGGGCAAGGGTGGAGCCAAGCGCGCCTATGACTATCTGGCCGAAAAGGGCGTACCGGATGCCAAGCTCCGTATCCTCACCGGCGGTATGGAGAATTGGCCGCACAAGGCGTGGGTAGTGAGCAAGTAATCGATACGGGGCTGTCCGCAATGCAACACAACAACGCGACAGCCCCGACTCATTTATTCATGAACATAGCCCCGCCAAGCCCACATTGATCGACGGGTTGGTTGGGTGCAGGTGTTGCCAGATACGCGGCCAGACGATTTTGTGATGCGTTTACTCGCCAAAAAATCCTCAATACCCTGTAAAAGTAAGGCAAATTCGATTATTCTGCTTAACGATTGACCTGCCACGAAAGAGATTCCAGCCAGCCTTGCCATCTGTCGGCTGTGACCAGACCCATTGATTTCTAGACGATGTATCGATAGTCGCAGAGGGCGATTTCCATGTTTCGTATCCGCCGAATTCAAGACGCGCTGTTGCCGATTAATCGGAATGCCATCCAGCAAGTCCAGCAGATTATCCGGACGCAGTTTCAGGATTTAGACGACCGCAAGGTCCGCGAGATCCCCGAGAAGCTGCATAACCCCATGAAGTATGATTTTCGGTCGGTGTTGTTCGTCTGCGACGACCGCAAGGGGAGGGTGAAGGGCTTTGCCCTGTTCTCCGCCGAACCGGAGTTTCGCTTCGGTTTTCTCGATCTGATCGCGCTCCCTAATGTCGCCAAGGGCGGCGGGCTCGGTGCCGCGCTCTACCAACGGGTTCAGGAGGAGTGTGTCAGCCTTGGGTTTAAGTGGCTTTTCTGTGAATGCCTGACCGATCTGCCGCAATACAACCCGGATCCGGCAACCTTGCTTGAAAACAGGAAACGGTTGCGTTTTTATGAACGGCTGGGGGCGCGACCGGTGATGAAC
>JAOUHH010000016.1 GCA_029865195.1 Desulfobulbaceae bacterium | reverse complement strand
TTTTCGCTCTGAAATTTTACTGTACTTTTGATATCTATTTTTTAACGGCATATGGGAAGGTTAGCACATTTTTTATGTGTTCTGCTTCCTAAGCCCCTTGTTTTTTTTGCTTTCGGTGCCGCAAGGGATCGCCGGGGCGGCTTGGCGGCCCGGCGGCAAAAGGCTTCCGGCCGTTACATGGGGGAACTGCCCAGCATGGCAAGGATCGCCTGGACGACGTTCTCGGCGCCGTCGCCGATCTGGTCGACCCTGGCGTCCAGCATGTAGCAGGGGGTGGTGACGATTCTGTTGGCCTGGTCGATGACGATCCCGCCGTGACCGGTTTCCCGGTGGGTGGCACCCATCTTGGCGAGGGCGGCAACGGTGGCGGGGTCGTGGCCGATGGTGACCTCCACCCTGCCCAGGATCCTGGCGACAACCACCGGTGCGATACAGAGGGCGCCGATGGGCTTGCCGGCGTCGGCCATCCCGCGTACTGCCGTGGCGAGCGCTTCGTTGACCTGGCAATCCGGGCCGGCAAAGGCGTAGTCGGAGAGATTCTTGGCCACCCCCAGGCCGCCCGGAATGACGAGGGCGTCGTACAGTTCCGGCCTGAAATCGGCCAGATCCTTGATGTTGCCGCGGGCGATGCGGGCCGATTCGACGAGGACGTTGCGCTCCTCGGCCATCTCCTTGTTGTCGATGAAGTTCAAGACATGATGCTGGCGGATGTTCGGGGCGAAACATTGATACTCGGCACCGTGTTTGTGGATGGCCCACAGTGTCAGCACCGACTCGTGGATCTCGGCGCCGTCCTTGTTGCCGCAGCCGGAGAGGATCACGGCGAATCTTCTGGGTGCGGTCATGATGATTGCCCCTTGCCCCGGGGTTCCCGGTCTCCGAGCATCCCGGCCGCCTTGAGCAGCGCCCAGCCCGCGCGATCCGTTTCGGAGCCGTCGTAATTGGGGTCCTTGCTGCGGCCAGCCATGTGCGCAAGCAGCCGGTTGGCAAGCACCTTGCCCAACTGCACTCCCTCCTGGTCAAAGGAATTGATGTTCCAGAGAAACCCCTGCATGACGATCTTGGCCTCGTAGAGGGCCAGCAAGGCGCCGAGGCTGTACGGGTCAAGGCGGTCGGCGATGAGGACGCTGCTCGGCCGGTTGCCTGAAAACCGCTGGTTAGGGTTGTCGTTCTCCTGGCCGGTGGCCAGGGCCAGGGACTGGGCGAGGAGATTGGCCAGCAGCTTTTCCTGGGAGGTGGTTTCCTTGATCAGGATGTCCTGTCCGTACTGGCTGTGCCGGAAACCGATGAACTCCGTCGGCACCAGGGCGGTGCCCTGATGGATGAGTTGGTAGAAGGCGTGTTGGCCGTTGGTGCCCGGCTCTCCCCAGAGGATGGGGCCGGAGGCGTACCGGAGCGGGTCGCCGTTTCGGGTGATGGATTTGCCGTTGCTCTCCATCTCGCATTGCTGCAGATGGGCCGGAAAGCGCAGCAGGGCCTGGCTGTAGGGCAGCACCGCCACGGTTTCGCAACCGAGCAGGTTATGGTTCCACACACAGAGGAGCGCCAGCAGCAGGGGTGGGTTTTTACGGATATCGCGCTCCTCGGCCGCCCGGTCCATGTCGTTGGCGCCGCGCAGGATCTCGATGACCGCGTCGTACCCCAAGGCGAACCCGAGCATCACCGCCCCGACCATGGAGGTGGCGCTGTAGCGGCCGCCGATATAGTCGAACATGTAGAAGGAGCGCAGGTAGCGGTCCGGGTTGTCCATGGGGCTGCCGGTGCCGGTGACGGCGAGGAAATGGCGGTTGGGATCGAGCCCGGCGTTCGTGAAGGCGGCCCTGGCCAGTTCCTCGTTGGTGAGGGTTTCTAAGGTGGTGCCGCTCTTCGAGACCACGTTGACCAGGGTCCGGGAGAGGTCGAGGCCCTGCAGCACCGCGTGGGCGTCGTCCGGATCGACGTTGGAGATGAAGTGGACCCGGCGCTGCGGGAGTCGATAGGCCGCCATGGCGATAGAGAGGGCGCGGGGGCCAAGGTCCGAGCCGCCGATGCCGATGTGGACGAGATCGGTGAATGTTTCGCCCTTGCCGTTGCGCAGGGTCTGGTTGTCGAGTTCCGAGAGAAAGACGCGCAGCTTGGCCAGTTCGTCGCGGGCCTGTTGGCTCGCCTCCGGGGCAAGGGGTTGCGGGGAGAAGATGTCGCGGCAGGCGGTGTGCAGCACCTGTCGGTTCTCGCTTGCAAACCCCTCGATCCGGTTCAGCACCGCCCCTTGTTTCATGGACAGAAACTGGTCAATGACGCCGCTCTCGTCGGCCAAGGCTTGCAGCCCGTCAAGGACAGTGTCGTCAACCCGCTGGGTGGCGTAGAGCAGATCGATGCCGGCCGCCCGGCAGCGGTACCGGGCAAGCCGTTCCGGGGCTAGGCCGCCTGCGGCGGTGAGGTCGTGGGGGGTTCGCGACAGTTCCTGCAGCCGGTGGTAGGCGGCCAGTCGATCCAGATCTTTTCCAGGGGTGGGCATACAGTTTCCTCTGCGGCGGCTGGGTTGCGCCCCAAGTCAAGATTTTATCGGCTGGCGCAAGGGGCTAATCTATTTCAACATATTGCCCGGCGGCAGGTCAAATAAAGAAATGGCGTTGCGCTTCCGGTCGTGGCAGGGGGGTCAGCCTTCCCGTCTGCCGTCGGCACCCGCCGACGGCAGGCTGATAACGTGCAGATCGCGCTGGGGGAAGGGAATCTGGATCTGGTTGTCGCGGAAGATGGCGTCGATGGCGAAGTTGAGGTCGCTGCGGACAACGAAGATCTGGTTCACGTCGTGGATGAAGCAACGCAGTTCAAAATCAAGGGAGCTCTCGCCGAAGGCGACGAAAAAGACCTCGGGTCTGGGCGCGTTTTCGTCCTTGATCACCAGCGGATGGTTGTGCGCCACCTCTTCCAGCAGCCGTTTGACCTTGCCGGTGTCGCTCCCGTACGCCACTCCCACCGCCACCTTGACCCGGCCCAGCCGGTCCTGCAGCATCAGGTTGGTGACCGGGGTGGCGATGAGGTCGGAGTTGGGGACGATGACGTCGGCGCGGTCGAAGGTTTGGATGATGGTGGAACGCACGCTGATCTTGTGGACATAGCCCTCGGTGTCGCCCACCCGGACCCAGTCGCCCCGCTTGATCGGCTGCTCGAGGAGGAGGATCAGGCCGGAAACGAAGTTGTTGACGATATTCTGCAGGCCGAATCCGATGCCCACCGACAGGGCGCCGGCGATCACCGCCAGGTTGGTGAAATCAACCCCGGCCGCGGCCAGGCCGAAGACCGTGGCCAGGGTGAAGCCGAGATAGCCCGAGACCGTGATCAGGGCGTCGCGGGCGCTGCTGGCGAGATGGGTGGTGATAAGCCACTCCTTTTCCAGCCGGTTGCGCAACCAGGAGGAAAGGGTCCAGATGGCGGTGAAGAGGAGCAGGCCCGAGATGATCCGGGTCGGCACCACGTTGATGTCGCCGATCTTGAATCCTTCCTGGAGGAAGGTGAGCAGGGAGGCGGTAAAGGTGTCGGAGATGCGCCAGGCACGGATCAGCAGGATGGCGAAAACGGACCAGGTGAGGATGGTGGTCAGCAGGCGGGCCCAGATGATGCTTGGCGGCGCGTCGCCAGGGGTGCGGCGGGCGGCGCCGAATTTTTGTCGCCACGCCTTGTGGCCGTAGGCGAGCATGTAGAAAAGCTGGCAGAAGACGGTGTGCATCCCCCAGGCCAGCACGGCCAGGAGGAGGGTGGCGAGCAGCCCGCGGCCGAGATAGAAGGCGAGGTTGTGAAAGCCCAGCCACTCGATGCCGGCAAGCATCGCCATGGTGAGGATGATCAGTGGCCGGCCCGAGGCGCTGAAGCTGGCTAGCGGCGGGGTTTCCGCCATGGCCATGCTCAGGCGCAGGAAGAGCAGACAGGTGACGGCGAAGAGCAGGTTATGGGCGAGGGCCATCGTTTCCGCCGGTAATTCGTCGAGGAGCGGGGTGTCGCAGAGCATGATCGCAATGGTGACGAACCCCATGGCCAGCAGCCGCCGGTGCAGTTTAACGCGCAGCGGCGCGGGCCAGGAGGGCGTCAGCGGCAGGGCGGGCGCAGCCGGGCGGAGGATGGCCTTGACGAGCAGGTGCAGCAGGCCGAAACCGGTGAGGCCGGCGAGGAGGTCCGGCAGGCAGGGTGCCGGGGTGACGTCACGACTCAGCAGGGAGGTGACGCCGGTGACGGCGACCAGGGGCGTCAGCCAGGGCAGCCCCCTGTTCACGGTTGCCCGCAGGGCGACCAGCAGCCGGATGAGGGCCGCCTCGGATTTGCACTCCGGCAGCGGCAGGCGGCGTTGCAGCCAGAGGCCGAGACAGACCCCGGCCAGGAGAACGGCGGCGATGATGGCGGCGTTTTTGTCGGCAAGCTCGGTCAGGTCGCTGCGGCGGTCAATGGCGCGGCGGGCGTCGGTGAGCCAGACGGGGAATTGCTCGGCGGTATCCCGGCCGACCGAGATGAGGTCGGGCTGGCGATGGAGCAGCCGCCGGGCGAGATGCTGCCGGCGCTTGACGGTGAGGGTTTCGGTCAGGGCGGTGGCCTTCACCACCAGCAGGCGGCATTCGCCAAGGCGTTTTTCCAGGGCGGCCTTTTGCCCGGCCAGCCGTTGTCGTTCCCGGCTAACCGTGTGCGCCTCGTTTTTGCCCACCGGCCCGAGGGTGGCCAGGGCCTGGTCTATCTGTTGCATCTCCGCGTTGGCCGTGTCCACACACTGTTCGCCCTGTTTCAGGTACTCGCTGCAGGCCTCAAGCCCCTGGTCCAGCGCGTCGGTGCCGGTCCGCGCCCGGGAGAGCGACTGTTCCAGCCGGGCCAGGCCCTGCCGAGCCGGTTCCGGGATAAAGTCGTCGGGCTGGCCCGCGGTCGCCGGGGGCGGGAAACAGGTGAGGGTAAAAGCGGCAACGATGGCGAGGAGGAGGGCGGGAAGTCGCATAAGCGGTTGGGACACTCCTGTTTGGTGCGGTCATTGTTTGTCATCGGGGGTATCCCGAATATTCGTTCCTCTATGTACTACGGCCGGATGGGGGTTGTAAATCGTCAACTCGTACGGGCGGGAATTTTCCGGCCAAACCTTGTTCTTGCTCCTTTTTTATGGTTGTCTGCTAGGTGTGGATGTGCATAGGATGAGAACATCCGAGCCTGGTTGCCGTTGCCGGCGTCCCGGCCCGGAATTATAAAGGAGGTGGCATGATTTCCGAGCTCAAGGCCTGTGTGCAAGCGAACCGGGAGGCGGTAGCGGGGTTGCTGCGCCGCTATCTCGCCATCGGCCGGCCGTTTCTGCTCAACTCCAATATGTGTGATGAGTTTGCTCATGCTTGCGCGGAAACCGGCGGTGACGCGCTGCGGGATTCAACTCTGGCCGGGATTGTGGACAAGACGCAGGAGGCGGCGATCCGGCCGCCGTGGATGTACCTCGATGTGCGTTCCCGGGTGGGGCGCTGGAGTTATCTGCGCATCCATCTCGAATCGCTGGCGGTCGAAGCGGTTGCCGCCGTCGACTTTCTCCGGGCCAAGGAGGCTATCGTCAAGCATCCCGAGCCGGTGCAGGAGTGGACCCTGGAGTTTGATCTGGCCCCCTTTGAGCGGAATTTCCCCAAACTCAAGGAGCCGCGTTCCATCGGCCGCGGGGTCGAATTCCTGAATCGCCAGCTTTCAAGCCAGCTGTTCCAGGGCCTGGGCAACGGCGACATGCTGTTGCTCGATTTCCTGCATGTGCACAAGCACCGCGGCATGCAGTTGATGTTGCATCGCCGCATCCCGGACGCGGCGGCAATGCGCGAAGCGCTGCATCAGGCCGAGGAGTATCTGGCCGATTGCGCGGACGATGCCGAGTGGGAGGTGGTGGGCACGGCCTTGCAGCGGTTGGGGTTTGCCCCCGGCTGGGGACGGACGGCGCGGCAGATGCGGGAAACCTTCTCGCTCCTTGCCGATATCCTCGAGGCGCCGGAGCCCGGCCAGCTGGAGAGATTCCTGGGGCGGCTGCCGATGATCTTCAATCTGGTCATCCTGTCGCCGCACGGCTATTTCGGGCAGGAAAACGTGCTCGGCCTGCCGGATACCGGCGGCCAGGTCGTCTATATCCTCGATCAGGTGCGGGCGCTGGAAAGGGAGCTGCGGAATCGCAACCACGCGCTGGGCCTCGACATCAAGCCGCAGATCCTGGTGGTGACGCGATTGATCCCGGAGGCCGGCGACACCACCTGCGACCAGCGGATCGAGGCGATTCACGGCACCGAGGATGCCAGGATCCTGCGGGTGCCGTTCCGCGACGACAAGGGGGCGGTGGTGCCGCAGTGGATTTCCCGCTTCGAGATATGGCCCTATCTGGCCCGGTTTGCCGCCGACGCCCAGGGGGAGATCCTTGCCGAGCTTGGCTGCCGGCCGGACCTGATCATCGGCAATTACTCCGACGGCAACCTGGCCGCCTATCTCCTCTCCCATCAGTTGGGCGTCACCCAGTGCAATATCGCCCATGCCCTGGAGAAAACCAAGTATCTGCATTCGGCGCTCTACTGGCGGGACAACGAGCCGACCTACCATTTTTCCTGCCAGTTCACCGCCGATCTCATCGCCATGAACACCGCCGATTTCATCATCTCCAGCACCTATCAGGAGATAGCCGGCAGCAAGACCATCGCCGGGCAGTATGAAAGCTACGCCTCTTTCACCATGCCGGATCTCTACCGGGTGGTGAACGGCATCGATGTGTTCGATCCCAAGTTCAATATCGTCTCCCCCGGCGCCGACCCCGAGGTCTATTTCCCCTATGCGGAGCAGGGGCGCCGGTTGACCGGGATGGCGGCGGATATCGACGACCTGCTCTTCGGCGGTGCGCGGCCGGACACCCGGGGGGCGCTTGTCGACCGGGAAAAGCCGGTTATCTTCACCATGGCGCGGCTGGACCGGATCAAAAACCTCACCGGCCTGGTGGAGTGGTACGCCAACAGCCCGCGGCTGCGGGAACTTGCCAATCTGGTGGTGGTGGGCGGCTATATCGATGCCGCCGCCTCCGGCGACCAGGAGGAGCGGGAACAGATCGGCAGGATGCACGAACTGATGAACCGGCACGGGCTCGACGATCAGATGCGTTGGCTGGGGATGCGCCTCGACAAACGGTTTTCCGGTGAACTGTACCGGGTTGTCGCCGATCGGCGTGGCGTTTTCGTGCAGCCGGCCCTGTTCGAGGCCTTCGGGCTCACCGTCATCGAGGCGATGATCTCGGGGTTGCCCACCTTTGCCACCTGTTACGGGGGGCCTCTGGAGATCATCGAGGACGGGATTTCCGGTTTTCACATCGACCCTAATCATGGGCAGGCGGCCGCCGACCGGATCGCCGATTTTCTCGCTCGCTGCCGGGATGCGTCGGAGCACTGGCAGGCGTTGTCGGCCGGGGGGATCGAGCGGGTGGAAAGCCGTTATACCTGGCAGCGGTATGCCAATCGGCTGGTCACCCTCTCCTGTATCTACGGCTTCTGGCATTTTGCCTCCGATCTGGACCGGCAGGAGACCCGCCGCTATCTTGAGATGTTCTACAACCTGCAATTTCGGCCGCGGGCCGAGGAGATGGAGCGCGGCTGTTAACCGGCCGGGCAAGGAGAAGCGCGATGCACGACTTTATCTTTCATAATCCCACCAAGATCATCTTCGGCCGCGACAAGGAGCGGGAGATCGGCGCGGAGCTGAAGGCGGCCGGGGTCCGCAAGGTGCTGTTCGTCTATGGCCGCAACTCCATTGTCACCTCCGGCCTGTTCGGGCGGATCGTCGCCTCGTTGGGCGAGAGCGGCATCGAGTTTGTCGAATTCGGCGGCGTGGTCTCGAACCCCCAGCTCTCGCATGCCCGGCAAGGGGTGGCCATCGCCAAGGCGGAACAGGTGGATGCGATCCTGGCGGTGGGCGGCGGCTCGGTGCTTGACGAGGCCAAGGGGATCGCCGTCGGCGCGCTGGCGGATGAAGATATGTGGGCTTTTTATGAGGGGCGGGAGGTGGAGCGGGCCTTGCCGGTTTTTACCGTTCTGACCATCGCCGCCACCGGCAGCGAGATGAACGGCAACAGCGTCATCACCAACGAAAAGACCAAGGCCAAGTGGAATATCAGCTCCATCCACGTCTACCCGCAGGTTTCCATCATCAACCCCGCCCTGACCTGCACGGTGCCGCCCGACTATACCGCCTATTCGGCGGTGGACGCCATCGCCCACGTCATCGAGGGCTATTTCACCAAGCAGCCGGGCAGCCGCCTGCAGGACCGCTTGGTGGAGTCCGTCATCCGGACGGTGATCGACACCACCGATCTGATCATGGAGGACCCGGACAATTACGCGGCCCGGGCCGAATTCGCCTGGGCCGCCACCCTGGCCTTGAACGGCCTGACCCCGGCCGGCATCGGCCCGTACGGGTTTCCCAACCACATGATCGAGCACTCCTTGAGCGCCCTGTACGACATCGCCCACGGGGCCGGCCTGGCCATCGTCATGCCGGCCTGGATGCGCTGGTACAGCACGCGGACGCATACGCCCTCGCAGTTTGATCGGTTTGCGGCCGAGATTTTCGGGGTGCACACCGCCGCGGCCGGGATCGATGCCCTGGAGCAGTGGTTCCGGAAGATCGGCGCGCCGGTGCGGCTGGCCGAGGCCGCCATTCCCGGCGAGGATATCGAGAGGATTGCCGAGAACGCCGCCCGGCTGGCCAAGCGGTGGCGGCTCGGCGAGGCGTATCCCGCCGCGGTGATCGCGGAAATCTTGCAACTGGCGGTCTGATGGGCCGAACGGAGGATACGGTAATGGCAGAAGGCAAACCGAGCGGGCAGGGGATCATGCGGGTGGTGCGGGCCTTTGGCTGGTCTTTGGCCGGGCTGCGGGCGGCCTTTGCCGGCGAGGCGGCGTTCCGGCAGGAGGTGGCGGTGGCCCTGTTGCTGACGCCCCTGGCCCTCTGGCTCGGGCAAACCGGGGTTGAGCGGGCGCTGTTGCTCTCGAGCCTGCTGCTGGTGTTGCTGGCGGAGCTTCTGAACAGCGCCATCGAGGCGGTGGTCGACCGGGTCGGCAGCGAGCACCATCCGCTCTCCGGCCGGGCCAAGGATATCGGCTCGGGCGCGGTTTTCATCAGTCTGGTCAACGCGGCGGTGGTTTGGGGATTTATTTTTTTTGGGCGTTGCTGAGTGGCCGACTGGCCGGCGCTGGATCACCGATAGAGAGCAACAAGGGGCGCCTCTTGCGGGTGCCCCTTGTTGCTTCCAGTAATCAAGTATATCATTAACTACTTGATAAAATTGCTTTTATGGTGATATTTTCATGCTGCCTCTGGTAGAATCAGGGGAGCATGTATACCGGCCGGGCGGCCGGTTTTTTCCGTACATCATTTGCCAAAAGGGTGTCGCGTGTTGCGAGTTGTTTCCTTTTTCCAGATCGGCAGCGGTCTTGGCCGGAAATTCTTTCAGTGGTTTCTGGTGATGTCCCTGATCCCGCTGCTGGTGGTCAGCTTCATCAGCTATCGCAATGCCCGCGAGAGCCTGCTCCGCTCCACCGAGGCGTCGCTCACGGCGGCGGTCGAGTTGAAGAAACGCTATGTCACGGCTTTTTTTGCCGAGCGGATGAGAGATCTCGATCTTCAGGCCGCCATGGCTGAAAATGTTCAGTTTGTTGTCGACCTCCGGCATGGCCGGCTTGTTGCCGATGGCGAAGGCGCCGGGGCCGTCAGGGCCGGACAGCAGGTGGCGGCGGACCTGAAGCGGTTTGTCGATCTCTATGGCTATCATGATGTCCTGCTCATTGATCCGACAGGAACCATTCTTTACACCGTGCAAGGCAACGAGGGTGAGGGTGGCGACAATATCTTTGCCGAACAAGGCGGCAAGACGTTGTTCGCCGAAGCCTGTCGACGGGCCCTGGTCTCGGACCGGGTGGAGTTTGCCGACATGGAGGCGCACGGCGGCCGTGGGCATGAACTCGACAACATGCTGGTCCGGGCCATGCGTGGGCCGGGTGGCGAGGTGGTCGGCCTGATGGTGGTTGAGATGTCCCTGGTGCAGGTTGACCGCCTGATGCAGGACAGAACCGGCATGGGGGAGAGCGGCGAGACCTTTCTGGTGGGCGCCGATCAGCTCATGCGGTCGGATTCCTGGCGGGAGCAGGCGAAGACGGCGATGCAGGTCAAGGTTGCCAGCGCCCCGGTGCTGGCCTGGCTGGCCGCCGAGGAGAAGGCGGCGGACGGCACCACCCTGCACCGGCCGCCGGCCGCGGGGGTGAGCAACTATCGCAACCACCGCGGTGAACGGGTGTTCGGGGTTATCAGCAATCTCGAAACCCTGGAACCCTTTGGCGTCCACTGGGCACTGGTCGCGGAGATCGCCGAGGGTGAGGCGCTGGATCTGGTCGGCGAGCTGCGTATGGTCGGGATCATCATCTTTGTCGGTACCACCCTCCTCGTCGCCCTGTTCTCCGCGTTGATCACCAGGGAAATCGTCGCCCCGATCCGCAAGCTCTCAGAATGGAGCGGGCGGGTGGCGCAGGGAGATCTCTCCCTGCTGGGCGGGGAGATGCCGAGGAACGAACTCGGTGATCTGTATGGCAGCTTCAGCCGCATGGTGACGTCGCTCCGGGAAGTGACCGACGTTTGCGCGGCGGTGTCGGTGGGCAATTTCAGCAAATCGGTGGCGCTGCGGGGCGAGCATGACACCCTGGGGCAGGCCGTCAACCAGATGGGCGAGAATCTGCGGGTGGCGGTGCGGCAGGCCGATGTGGTGGCGGCGGGCGATTTCTCGGTGCAAATCACGCCATGGTCGGAGGAGGATAAGCTCGGCACCGCCCTGTTGCGGATGATTCAGCAACTCCGTAAGATGGACGGCGCCGCCAGGCAGTCCCTGGCCGAGGCGCGACTCCTTGCCAACTATCTCGACAAGCTGCCCATTCCGGTCCTCTGCGTCGATCCATCCTTCACGATTACCTATATCAACGAGGCCGGCGCCAACTTTGCCAAGCTGGAGCAGGCGGCGTGTCTGGGCCGGCAGTGTTACGATCTGTTCGCCAATGCCCACTGCCGGACCGGGGAGTGCCGGGTAGGACGGGCGATGCGCAATAAACAGGTGGAGACCGCGGAAACGGTCGTCGATCCATTGCGGCTGAACGTGCCGGTTCGCTATACCGGCGCGCCGGTGCTGGATGAACAGGGCAAGGTGATCGGCGCCCTGGAGTATATCGTCGACATCAGCGAAATCAAGGACGCCTTCGCGGTCATCGAAAGGGAAAACCGGGTGCAGGCCGGCATCGCCGCGGTCAACGACCGGCTGCGCGGCGAGCAGGAGATCAGCGAGTTCTGCAACAAGCTTTTGAGCGTTCTGGCGCAACGGCTGGCGTTGCAGGTTGGGGCCATGTACGTGCGGGAAAAAGACCTCCTGCAGGTGCGCGGCCTCTATGCCTCCATCGGCAACAGCCAGGCCCGGCAGCAGTTTGCCTTCGGCGAGGGGTTGGTGGGGCAGGTCGCGGCCGAGAAGAGGACCCTGGTGGTCGGCGAGATCCCGGAGGATTGCCTGCGGATGGTTTCCGGTACCGTCGAGGCGGCGCCGCGGCAGCTGGCGGTGGTGCCGTTGCTCCATGAAGACGAGGTCAAGGGGGTGCTCGAACTTGGTGCCTTCGATCCTTTCAGCGACGAGGCCCTGGCCTTTCTGGAGCGGGTGGCCGGCAATATCGCCATCGCCCTCAATTCGGCGCAGTCTCGCTATCAACTGGCCATGCTCCTGCAGGAGACCCAGCAGCAGGCCGAGGAGCTGCAGTCCCAGCAGGAAGAGTTGCGGGTGACCAACGAGGAGCTGGAGTCTCAGACCCAGGCGCTCAAGGAGCGGGAGGCGGAACTGCAGTCCCAGCACGAGGAGTTGATGACCATCAACGAGGAGCTGGAGGAGAAAACCGATTCCCTCGAGAAGCAGAAGGCCGATATCCAGTTGAAGAATGTGGAGCTGGAGGAGGCGCGGCTTGAGATTGAGAAAAAGGCCGCGGACCTGGCCGTCACCAGCAAGTACAAGTCGGAATTCATGGCCAACATGTCCCATGAGCTGCGGACCCCCCTGAACAGCCTGCTGTTGCTGTCCCAGAACCTGGCGCAGAACAAGGAAGGCAACCTGAGCGCCGACCAGATCGAATCGGCGCGGGTGATGCACAGCAGCGGCAAGGATCTGCTGGAGCTGATCAATGAGATCCTCGATCTCTCCAAGATCGAGGCCGGTCGGATCGTGCTCGGGGTTGGCGAGGTTCCCCTGGCTGAGCTTGCCGACCGGCTGCGGCAGTCGTTCGGGCCGGTGACCAAGGACAAGGGGTTGGGGTTCGGCATCGATATCGGCACCGGCGCCCCCAAGGCGATACGCACCGATCGGCAGCGTCTGGAGCAGATCCTCCGCAACCTGATCGCCAATGCGATCAAGTTTACCGACAGCGGTGCGGTAACGGTCGCCATGCGACCGTTGTCCGACGCCGATCGGGAGATGGCGGCGAGCCTGGCCGGCGGGGAGGGGGTCGCCATCGCGGTCACCGACACCGGCATCGGCATCCCGGCGGACAAGCAGAAGATCGTTTTCGAGGCCTTCCAGCAGGCCGACGGCAGCACCTCGCGGAAATACGGCGGCACCGGCCTGGGTTTGTCGATTTCACGAGAGCTGGCCGGGTTGCTGGGTGGGGAGATCCATCTGCGCAGCGAGCCCGGCAAGGGCGCCACCTTCACCCTCTATCTGCCGTTGGTCGCGCCCAACCCCGAGACGGTCGCCGCCCCGGCACCGGCGGCCGCGACACCGCCTCCCGTCTCGCCGCCGCCCCGGGCCAAGGCCTCCGCCGCGCGGGCGGCAGCGGTCAAGATCGATGACGACCGGCACAATCTCGGCGAGGAGAACAAGACGGTCCTGATCATCGAGGACGACCCGAATTTCGTGAAATGCCTTATCCGGCAGGGGCATGAGAAGGGGTTCAAATGCCTTGCCACGACCACCGGCCACGACGGGCTGATGCTGGCGGAACAATTCCGGCCCGGGGCGGTGATCCTCGACATCAACCTGCCGGACATGAACGGCTGGCAGGTGCTGGAGGCGTTGAAGAAGAACCCCCTGCTCCGGCACATCCCGGTGCACATGATGTCGGCCGAGGAGAAAACCCTCGATGCCTACCGGAAGGGGGCGGTTGGGTATCTGCACAAGCCGGTGACCGAGGATGATCTGCACGCCGCCTTCGACCGCCTCGGGGATTTCATCGACACCGAGTTCCGGGAATTGCTGGTGGTCGAGGACGATACGGTGCTGCGGCGCGAGATCGTCAAGCTGATCGGCAACGGCGATGTTCACACCACCGCCGTCTCCTCCGGCGAGGAGGTAATCGCCACCCTGCGGGAGAAACGGTTCGACTGCATGATCCTCGACATCGGCCTGCCGGATATGTCCGGCTTTGAGCTGTTCGAGCGGCTGGAAAAGGAGGAGGGCATCGAGATCCCGCCGGTCATCGTCTACACCGGCCGTGAACTGAGCCGCGAGGAGCACGAGCGGCTCTATCGTTACACCGACTCGATCATTATCAAGGGGGTCAAGTCGGCGGAGCGGCTTCTGGATGAAACCGCCCTGTTCCTGCATCGGGTGGTCGCCAAGATGCCCGATGAAAAGCGGAAGATGATCGCCAACCTCTATGAGCAGGACGCCATGTTCGCCGGCAAGAAGGTGCTGATCGTCGACGATGACATGCGCAACGCCTTCGCCCTCTCCAAGATCCTTTCCGAGAAGAAGATGGAGGTTGCCATCGCCAACACCGGTTTCCGGGCACTGGAGATCCTTGACGAGGAGGAGGTTGATCTGGTGCTGATGGACATCATGATGCCGGAGATGGACGGCTATGAGGCGATGCGGCGGATCCGCGCCCAGGAGAAGTACTGGCGGCTGCCGGTCATCGCCCTCACCGCCAAGGCGATGCCAGAGGACAAGGGCCGGTGCATGGAGGCCGGGGCCAGCGATTATCTCGCCAAGCCCATCGAGGAAGGGCGGCTGCTGTCGATGATGCGGATATGGCTGTACCGTTGACCCCAGAGACCTTCGGGAACGTGATGGACAGAGACGCAATCGAGGAGATCGAGGTCGCGTTGCTGTTGGAGGCGGTTTTCAGGCGTTACGGCTATGATTTTCGGCATTACTCCAAGGCCTCGATCCAGCGCCGGGTCAAGCATTTCATGGCCAGGAGCAGTGTTGAGCGGATCGCCGACGTCACCGCCCGGCTGCTCCATGACCAGGAATTTTTTCAGCGGCTGATCGAGGATTTTTCCGTCCCGGTCACCGAGATGTTCCGCGACCCAGATGTCTATGCCTTCCTGCGCCGCGAGGTGGTGCCATTTTTGCGGACCTATCCCTTCCTGAAGGTATGGCACGCCGGTTGCGCCAGCGGCGAGGAGGTTTACTCGCTGGCCATCCTCCTCAAGGAAGAGGGGTTGTACGACCGGACCACCATCTACGCCACCGACTTCAATGAGGTGGTGCTGGACAAGGCGCGGTCCGGGATATACCACATCCGCGACGTCAAGAAATACCTGGATAACTACCGCCGGGCGGGCGGCACCGGGTCGCTGCATGATTATTTCGACGCCCATTACGACTCGGTGATCATGGCCAAGGCGCTGAAGAAAAATATCACCTTTGCCCGGCACAATCTGGCCAGCGATCAGGTGTTCGGCGAGATGCATCTGATCCTGTGCCGGAATGTCCTGATCTACTTTGACCGGAGCCTGCAGAATAGGGTGCTCAACCTCTTTGATGAAAGCTTGGTCCGCTGCGGCTTTCTCTGTCTGGGCAAGAAGGAAACGCTGCGGTTTTCCGAGGTGCGTGACCGGTTTCTGGAGGTGAGCAGTACTATGCAGGTCTATCGCAAGAAATGCAGCGATGAGGACGTGCTGATGCTTGACAAGACGGCGTCCGCGGGCGAAAAAACGCTGCCCTGAGGCCCTGTTTGTGGTAACTGTTCCTCATCGGTCAACCCTCTCCCGGTGTCCGTGCGCACGGGAGGGAAACCTTTTGCCGGGGTGTCCCGTCACCCTGATGTGAGCGTTGTGGCATGTTTGATGTAAAAGCGAAAATCCTGCTCGTTGACGACCGGCCGGAAAATCTTCACGCCATGCGGATCACCCTGAAGCCCTTGGAGGATGTGGAGATATATACGGCCCAGTCCGGCAACGAAGGGTTGGCCCTGATGACCGAGCATGATTTCGCGGTGGTGCTGATGGATGTGCAGATGCCGGAAATGGACGGCTTCGAAACCGCGGCCCTGATGCAGAACCTCAAGACGACCCGTAACATTCCGATCATCTTCGTCACCGCCATCAGCAAGGACGAGGAGCATGTGTTCAAGGGCTATCAGGCCGGGGCCGTCGATTACCTCTTCAAGCCGCTCAACCACGATATCCTGATGAGCAAGGTGAAGGTCTTTCTCAAGCTCTATCGGCAGCGCATTGAATGCGAGTGGATGCAGGCGGAGATTCAGAAGAACAAGAATATCGAGGCACTCGGGGTTCTGGCCGGCGGCATTGCCCATGACTTCAACAACCTGCTGACCACCATCTTCGGCTACATCGAATTGGCCCAGTTGTTGAGCGGCAAGGAGAGCAAGATTTATCAGAAGCTTGCCGAGGCGATCAAGGCCGCCAAGCGGGCCCGTCTGCTCACCCAGCAGTTGCTGACCTTTTCCAAGGGCGGCGGGCCGGTGAAGGAGCGGGCCGATATCGCCGACCTGCTCGCCGACACCAGCAGCCTGCTGCTCAGCGGCTCCAACGTCAAGGTGCATCTCGATATCGCGGACGGCTTGGGCGAGGTGGAGGTGGACAAGGGGCAGATCAACCAGGTCTTCCAGAATCTGCTCTTGAATGCCAAGGATGCGATGGTCAACGGCGGCAATCTCACCATTACCGCCCGGAACGTCACCATCGACGGCAACAGCCAGGAACCGATGGTGGCGGACGGCAAGTATGTGCAGGTGACCTTCCGGGACGACGGCCCCGGCATCGATCCGGCCATCATCGGCAGGATATTCGATCCCTATTTTTCGTCCAAGGCCAAGGGGGCCAGCGGCCAGGGACTGGGGTTGACGATTTCCCATTCCATCGTCAAGAAACACGGCGGCTATATCCGGGCCGAGTCCACGCCGGGGCACGGCGCCACCTTCCAGGTTTTTTTGCCCCGGGTGACCGGGCCGCGGGGGGAACGGCTGGCCGCAGGCGAACAGGAAGGCGGTGGTGCGGTGGCGGGGCCGGCGGCGCTCGATCTCAAGGAAAGCAAGCGACTGTTGGTGATGGAGGACGAGGAGAGTGTCGCCACGGCGCTCTGCGAGCTGCTTGGGTATCTCGGCTACCGCGCCGAGGTGGCCGGCGACGGCTGCAAGGCGTTGTCCATGTTTCAGGCCGCCGTGGAGCGGGGCGAGCCGTATGACGGGGTGATTCTCGATCTCACCATCCGGGGCGGCGAGGGGGGCGAAAAGGTGCTGGCAAAGCTCCGCGCCGTCGATTCCCGGATCAAGGCCCTGGTGGCCAGCGGCTATGCCGAGAACCATATCATGTCAAACTATCAGGAGTACGGGTTTGACGGGGCGATCGGCAAGCCTTTTACCCTGAACAGCCTGGCCCGGGAAGTGAAGAATCTTTTCTGATCGCGGACGAATGGTGGCCGACGCGGGCGCCGTTCTCCGTCGTGGTGGTTAGAGTATGCGAAGTCTGAGGTATGATGCGGTGGTCATCGGTGCGTCCTGTGGCGGCCTGGCCGCCCTGGCGCAAATATTTGCTCTTCTGCCGGCCGGGTATCCCTTGCCGGTTCTCGTTGCCCAGCATCTGCATCCCCTGCAGGACGAGGGATTTTCTCTGCATCTCGGTGCGCGGTGTCCGCTGCCGATCAAGGTGGCCGATGAAAAGGAGGCCATTGCCGGCGGGCAGATCTATTTTGCCCCTCCCAACTATCACCTGTTGGTGGAAAAGGACCTGACGCTGGCGCTTTCTGTAGACGAGCGGGTGCAGTTCTCGCGGCCTTCCGTGGATGTGCTGTTTGAGAGCGCGGCCGAGGCTTACGGATCGCGGCTGGTGGGGGTGGTGCTCACCGGCGCCAACAGCGACGGCGCAGACGGTCTGCGGATGATCAAGGCGCGGGGTGGTCTGGCGGTGGCGCAGGATCCCGCCACCGCCGTTGCCGATTGCATGCCCCGCGCGGCCATTGCGGCGGTGGCGGTGGATCATGTGTTGCCGCTGGACGGGATCGGCCTGTTGCTAGCCGCCCTCGGCAGGCCATGATCATCGGTCATTATGACCCCAAAAGGGGTGCGCGTCCGAGAGCGGACGGCACCCCTTTTTTATGGCCCGGCGGCGGGACGCGCCGTGGGGTTAAAAATCCTCGAAATCCCCCGCTTCGTCACCGAAAGGAATCACCTCCGAAGGCTTTTTGCCCACCGTTGTTGGCGGTGGCTGCGGTTTGCCTTTCTTCTCGGCCGGGGGCAGCTGCGGCATCCGCTTCTGGATGATGGCCTGTTTTGAGGGAGACGGCAGCGGCGGGCGGCGCAACTTCGTATCGCGGCCGCTTTTTGCCTTGGCGGCCGTCACTGTAGCCCCGGTCATCCCGGCCAGGCCGGACAGCTCTTCGATGGCCTGCAGCAAGGCGCGGGCCTGACCATCCATCTCTTCGGCCACGCCGGCCGATTCCTCGGCGTTGGCGGCAATGGACTGGGTCAGGGAGCTCATCTCCTGCATGGTGGTGCTCACCTGTTCGACCCCGTTTGCCTGTTCCGTGGAGGCCACATCTATTTCGCTCATCAGGGTCGCCACCTTGGCGGTGCTGTCGGTCACCCCGGCGAATTTCTCGGAGGTTTTGCCCACCAGCTGCACCCCGCCCTTGATCTTGGTGACGGTCTCCTCGATCAGGACAGCGGTGTTCTTGGAGGCCTCGGCCGCCCGCATCGCCAGGTTCCGGACCTCATCCGCCACCACCGCGAAACCGGCGCCGGCCTCGCCGGCCCGTGCCGCCTCGACGGCCGCGTTCAGGGCGAGAAGGTTGGTCTGGAAGGAGATGTCGTCGATGGTCTTGACGATCTTGAAGGTCTCCTCGCTGGCCTTGGCTATCTCATCCATGGAGTCGGCCAGCTCGCCCATGGATTGCCGCGCCTCGTTGATGATGGCGGATGTTTCCTTCATGATCCGGTCGGCCTGTGAGGAGTTGTCGGCGTTCTGTTTGACCTGGGCCGAGATCTCGGCCATGGAGGCCGAGGTTTCCTCCACCGAGGCGGCCTGCTCGGAGGCCCCCTCAGCCAACCGCTGACTGCCGGAGGTGAGTTCGCGCGCGGCGTTGCCCAGGTGGCCGGTGCTGTCGGTGATTGCGCCGACGGCATGGCGCAGGGGGGTGCTGATCTTCCGTCCGACCAGGAAGCCGACCAGGAGCAGGAGTGCCGTGCTTGCCAGCAGCGCGAGTTGCAGGATCAGCCGTATATGTTCAATGCTTTCCATGGATTCCTGCGAGGTGGCCTTGATCATGGCCTTGGCTTCCGCTTTGCTCGCCTTGATGATCTCTTCGTAGTTGTGGATAGTCTGTTTCAACTCGCCAAGCAGCTCGTTGCCCGCCTGGGGGGTGATCTCCGGATCGTTCTGGATTTGTTCGGCAATGGCGAGAAACCGTTCCTGGTATGTCTGTGCCAGGGCGGCCAGTTTTTGGGCGTTCTGGCGGGTTTCCTGGCTGATGTCTTGGTCCTGAGCCATCTTGGTTGTCACCAAGACGATGGTCGCCTGGGTCCGTTCCGCAACCTCTCTGAATTTTTTCAGATAACCCGCCTGTTTGTCCGAATTACCGATGTTGAGCAGTAAGTCTTTTTCGTAGCGGCGTTGTTCGAGCAGGTCGATGACCAACTCATCAAGGGCGAGGGCGATGGGGATATCGCTCTCCGCCATCATGACGACGTTGTCTTCGTTTTTGCCGAATTGCCAGATGGAAACGGTGCCGAGGGCAAGGAGAAGGGCCAGGGCCAGGCCGAAGCCGTAGGCCAGCATGCGTTGGACGCTTAAGGTGTTTGGGTGCATTGACGGTTCCTGTTGATTGTTCTGAATACAGAATTAAAAACGAACTTTTAGCAAGTTACCATATTTTGGAATGGATTTGTATGAAGTTTATTGAGAATCGGAGTGAATGTCGAACACCCAATCTGTTGGTTAACATGTCGGAATGTCAGGAAAAGATGTCGCCATCGGCTGGATCGCCGGCGATGCGATCGAGTCGAAACTGATGGATTTGTCGCAACCGGGTGTCCGGGATCATTGTGGCGCGGCGGCTTCTCCTTCATCCAGAACCCTGCGTACGATCCGGGCCAAGTTGGCAATGGTGATCGGTTTCATGGCATATTCCCGAATCCCGAAGGCCTGGGCATTATCCTTGTTCAGCAGCTCGCTGTGGCCGGTGCAGAGAATAACCGGCAGGCCCGGGCGAATCGCCATTATCTCCTTGGTCAGGTCGGTGCCCGAAAGGTGGGGCATGGTCATGTCGGTGATGATCAGGTCGTAGCCGCCGGGGTTGTTGTGGAATGCGGCCAGCGCTTCCCGGCTGTCGGTGAACGTTGTCACCTGGTAGCCGAGATTTTCGAGGATGTCGCGGTTGACCTCGATGATGGATATTTCGTCGTCGACGATCAGGATCCGTTCGTTGTTACCGGTAGGGATGTGCAACTCCTTGATGTTGCTCTCGAAGGCGTCGGAGGTGGCCTCGATGGTGGGGAAATAGATATGGAAGACCGCCCCGTGCCCTGGCTCGCTGTAGACGGTGATATGGCCGTTATGGCCCTTGACGATGCCGTGGACCACCGCCAGCCCGAGGCCGGTGCCTTCACCCTTCTTTTTGGTGGTGAAATAAGGGTCGAAGATGCGCTGCCGGGTCTCCTTGTCCATGCCGATGCCGGTGTCGCTGACCTCCAGCTTGACGTATTTGCCGGGGATCAGGGCGATGTTCTCGAAATAGTCGCCCTCGTGGATCACCACCTCGTCGAGGGTGACCCCCAAGGTGCCGCCGGTTTCACGCATGGCATGGTAGGCGTTGGTGCAGAGGTTCATCAGGATTTGATGGATCTGGGTGGGGTCGGCCATCACCAGGCTGCATTCGGGATTGATCCGCTGTTTGATCTCGATGCTGCTGGGAATCGAGGAGCGCAGCAGTTTGAGCGCCTCCTTGGTGATGGTCTGCAGCTGGATCTGCTGGAACTTGTGTTCCCCCTGCCGGCTGAAGGTGAGGATCTGCCGGATCAGTTCCTTGGCACGCTGGGAGGCCTTGATGATTTCAAGGATCTTCCCCTTCTGGGGCGCGTCGTCCGGGGTACTCATATTCAACAGCTCCGAGTAGCCGAGGATGGGGGTGAGGATGTTGTTGAAATCGTGGGCGATGCCGCCGGCGAGGGTGCCGATGGCCTCCATCTTCTGGGATTGGCGGAGTTTTTCCTCGAGTTTTTTGCGCTCCTCCATCTCTCTCTGCAACTGCTCGTTGATCTTGGTGCTGGTGTGGATCTCCTCCTGCAGGGAGAGATACATGTCGTGCTGACTTCTGGTCAGCTTGTTGAAGTTGCTGGCGAGCAGGCTGATCTCGTCGTCGCCGCTCTGGTCCAGCGGGGTGATGAAGATGTCGTTCTCCTTGGCGGCGCTTTGGCTGAAATGTTCCGAGATGGAAAGAAGCCGCCGGGTGATCAGCCGCTGCACGACAAAGTAGATGGTGATGATCAGGGCGAGGATGCCGCCGGCCAGGATTAGCAGGTTGTCACGGAAATCCTTCCAGACGTTTTTTTCGACAATCTGGAGAGGGATGGCCACCGTGTCCAGGGCGATAACCTCGCCCAGCGGGCGATGGAAGCCGGCCTTGTCGCCGTAGCGCTCGATCAGCGAGGCCGGTGCGTTCTCCGGGGTACCGTGACAATGCAGGCAGGATTTTTCCATCCGGCGGGCATTGAAGCGGGCCATGTATTTCTTGCCGTCGATGGTGACGATGCCGGACCAGGTGGTAATGGTGGGATTCCGGTTAAAGAATTCGATGATTTCCAGTTCTTCAGGGCTTGCCTGATTGATGGGGTTGCGGGGGTTGTCGGAAGAGAATTTCAGGATCATGTCCGGAAATTCCTTTTTGACCTCGTTGAATACCGCACCGGCGACGAAGGAGGTGGACATGGTTTCCGGAATAAACTCCTCCTGGCCGACCAGCTTATACATCACCGGCCGGATCTTATCGCCCACATAATTACGAACCGCCATCTCAAACTTGAGGGCGAGGTGGGCCTGCTGTCCGAGCAGTTCGGTGATGTTGCGGTTTGAGATCTGGTAGTGTTCGTAAAAAAGAAATGAAAAAAAGATGAAGATGAAGAGTGAGATATAGCAAAAAAGCTTGGTTCCGAGGGTTTTCATTACCCCTCCTTGGCGAGTTGGTTTTGGGTGCGCCGGAGTCATGGCCAGAACTGCAGGCCGAAGGAGCAATCACGGCCGGCGCAAGTCGCAGCTATTGATAATTAATTATATTATTGTTCATGGTTGTCAACGCCCTGGCTTTGGTATCCCCCTTTTCTTATGGCTGTAACGCCTACGGGAGGCAGAGCAGAAACTGATTGATACCGTTCATGATCATCTCCACGGCGATGGCGGT
>JAOUHH010000015.1 GCA_029865195.1 Desulfobulbaceae bacterium | reverse complement strand
AAGAGATGGCCCGGTTGGGCGGCGGCAGCGGCTTTCTGGCCCTGGATCACAACGGCGACGGGATCATCAACGACGGCAGCGAGCTGTTCGGCCCGAAAACCGGTGACGGCTTTGCGGAACTGGCCCAGTACGACAGCGACGGCAACGGCTGGCTGGATGAAAACGACCCCGTCTATAACGACCTGCGGCTCTGGATCCTGGGCGACGAAGGGGCAAGCTACCTTGAAACCCTCGCCAGCCGTGGGATCGGCGCGCTTCTCATCAACAGCGCCGACACCTTGTTCCGCCTCGCCGACAGCAACAACGAAACCCTGGGGCAGATCCGGGAATCATCCATCTTCCTCCGCGAAAACGGCTCGGTTGGCACCATCCAAGAGGTGGATGTGGCGGTGTAGGCTCGCCCGCGCCCCCCTCGACATACGACCGGCCGCCACCACGCGGGCGGCCGTGTCCGTTTTCACACCGGGCAAACCATCTCGCCCAGCTGCTGGGTCAACCGCAGGTTCTCCCGGTAATCCACCGGGCAGTCGATGATCACCACGGTGTCGTCGATCAACGCCTGCCGCAGGGTCGGCAGCAGGTCCTCCCCCCGTTCGATCCGGTACCCCTTGGCCCCGAAGGATTCGGCGTAGCGGACAAAATCCGGATTGTTGAAATGCACCTGGCTGGGCCGGCCGAAGCCGTTCATCTGCTTCCACTCGATGAGGCCATAGCTGGCGTCGGTCCAGATCAGGATTACCAGGGCCAGGCCCAGCCGCATGGCGGTCTCGACCTCCTGGGAGTTCATCAAAAACCCGCCGTCGCCGGTCACCGCCACCACCCGCTGCTCCGGATGGGTCAGCTTGGCGGCCACCGCCCCGGGTACCGCGATCCCCATGCTGGCGAAGCCGTTCGAAATAATGCAGGTGTTGGGCCGTTCGCAGGGGAACATACGCGCCATCCACATCTTGTGCGCCCCCACGTCGCAGATGACGATATCATCGTCACGCAAGGCCGCGCGCAGGTCGTGGATCAGCTTCTGCGGCTTCACCGGAAACCCGGTGTCATCGGCATGCTGTTCCATGTCGGCGACCAGGGCGTCACGCAACGGCCGCAGAAGGTTGCCCGACCGGGGCGGGATCTGCAACCGCAACGCCCGCAGGCTGCTCTTGATGTCACCCACCACGCAGACCCCCACCCCGTAGTGCCGATCCACCTCGGAGGGGGTTTGATCGATATGGATGATCACCCGGTCGCGCCCAGGGTGCCAGAGGTGCGGATGATACTCCACCAGATCGTACCCCACGCAGATGATCACATCGGCGCGGCTGAAGCCGCAACTGACATGATCGCTGGCCTGCAACCCCACGCTGCCGAGGCAGAGGGGATGGCTGAAGGGGATGACCCCCTTGGCCATGAAGGTATGGGCCACCGGGATATTGAGGGTTTCGGCCAGGGCGGCGAGTTCGGCCGAGGCGCCGGCCCGCACCGCGCCGTTGCCGGCCAGGATGATGGGCCACTTGGCGTTGGCGATGACCTCGGCGGCGCTCGCCAACCGCCCGGCGGAAGGCTCTGCCGGGATCGGCGTACGCACGTCCAGGGGGAACTCGTCCACCTCTAGCTTGGCAATATTCTCGGGAAATTCGATGAAGCTGGCCCCGGGCTTTTCGGTCTGGGCGAGCTTGAACGCCTTCCGCACCATCTCCGGGATAGTGGCTGGTGAAAGAATCCGGCAGCTGTACTTGCTGATCGGCTGAAACATCTGCTCCAGATCAAGCACCTGATGCGATTCCTTGTGCAGGCGGGTGGTGGAGGCCTGGCCGGCAATGGCCACCAGCGGCGCGTTATCCATGTCGGCGTCGGCCACCCCGGTGATCAGATTGGTGGCTCCCGGCCCCAGGGTGGCGAGACAAACCCCGGCCCTGCCGGTGAGCCGCCCGTAGACATCGGCCATGAAGGCCGCCCCCTGCTCATGCCGGCAGGTGACAAAGCGGATGGGCGAATCCAGCAGCGCATCCATGATATGCAGATTTTCCTCACCGGGGATGCCGAAGATATATTCTACCCCCTCTGCCTCCAGACATTTCAACAACAGCTGTGCGCCGTTCATTCCTTCCTCCCTGTTTCCACCGGCCACCTCTTTACAAGCACGCACCGATGCTTTAGCTTGGGCTTTGCCCCCCCTTCCCCTCAAGAGAAAGGCCAAGCATGGACTACGATCTTCTCATCACCGACGCCACCATCCTGCCGCTCGCGAACGACGGCCTTGAGCGCATCGACCGCGGCTACCTCGCGATCAAGGGCGAACGAATCGCCGCCCTCGGCCCCATGCGGGAGTTGCCGGCCGCCGGCAAGGCGCTCATCACCATCGACGGCAGCGACAGCATCGTCATGCCGGGCCTGATCAACACCCACTGCCATGCCGCGATGACGCTCTTCCGCGGCCTGGCCGACGACCTGCCGCTGATGGAGTGGCTCAACAACCATATCTTCCCGGCGGAGGCACGTTTTGTCAATGCCGAGATGGTCTACTGGTGCACCAGGCTCGCGGCGGCGGAGATGCTCCGCTCCGGCACCACCTGCGTGGCCGACGGCTATTTTCACGAGGACGCGGCGGCCAGCGCCTTTTGCGAGACGGGGATCAGGGCGGTGGCCGCGCAGGGGGTGGTTGATTTTCCGGCCCCGGGCGTCCCCGACCCGGCCGGCAACATCGCCGCCGTCGAACAGTTCCTCGACACCTGGCAGGGCCGGGAACCGTTGCTCACCCCGGCCATCTTCTGCCACGCCCCGTACACCTGCTCGCCGGAAACCCTGCAAAGGGGCAAGGAGCTGGCCAGGCAGCGCGGGGTGCCCTTTTTCATCCATCTGGCCGAGACCGAATTCGAGGTACAGGAATCGCTCAAAAAACACGGCGTCACCCCCACCCGCCACCTCTACCGGCTAGGCGTTCTCGACCCCAATACCGTTGCCGTCCACTGCGTCTGGCTGAACGCGGACGATCAACGCCTGCTGGCCGAAACCGGCACCAGGGTGGCAAGCTGCCCCGGCAGCAACATGAAGCTCGCGGCCGGGATCGCCCCCTTGGCCGAACTGCGCCGGAACGGCGTCGTCATCGGCCTCGGCACCGACGGCTGCGCCAGCAACAACAACCTCGATCTCTTCGAGGAGATGGACCTGGCCGGCAAGCTGCAGAAGGTGAAACATCTGGACCCCACCCTGCTGCCGGCGCGGGCGGTTCTCGGGATGGCGACTGTAGGCGGGGCCGAGGCGCTGGGCCTCGGCGAGCAGATCGGCAGCCTGGTCCCAGGCAAGAAGGCGGACTGCATCCTCCTTGACCGCAAGCAGGCCAACCTCCTCCCGCTGTACGGCGCCGAACTCCTCACCTCGGCGGCCACCGGGGGCGACGTGCGCACCGTGATCGTCAACGGCCGGGTGGTGATGCGGGACCGACGGATGATGCTGTTCGACGAAACAGAAACCATGGCTCACGTCAGGGAACTGGCCAAAAAGGTTACAGCACCCACTTGATCAGCAGAAACCCCAGGGCAAGCAGGACGACAAAGAGGATGGAGAGCAGGTTGAAGTAGCGTTCGAGGAAATACCGCACCGGTGCGCCGAAGCGATAGATAAAACCCGCCACCAGGAAAAACCGGGCGGTCCGCGAAACGATGGAGGCGAGCAGAAATGTCCAGAAATCGATCTGGAACGCCCCGGCGGTGATGGTGAAGAGCTTGTAGGGAATCGGCGTGAAACCCGCCACCCCCACCGCCCAGGCATCGTACTGGCGGTAGAGATCCTGGGCCACCGTGTACTTGTCGGCCAGACCGTAGAGTTCGACGATCCGAAAGCCGACGGAATCCATGAACAGCAGGCCGAGGCCGTAGCCGATCACCCCGCCCAGCACCGAACCGACACTGCAGATCCCGGCGTAACGAAAGGCGCGCTTGGGGGTGGCGATGGCGAGAACGATGAGAAAGACATCGGGCGGAATCGGAAAGAAGGAAGACTCGGCCACCGCCAGCAGAAAGAGAATCCAGACGCCGTGCGGCCGCTGCACCCACTCCATGCCCCAGTTATAGAAACGTCGGACCAAACCGACATGGAGGGTTGCACCCATAGCATCAGCCATCTCACACCTGCCAGCCGTGATCACCGATCAGGCTTACGAATTTGACATCCTCGACGAACCGTTCCGTCACCTCGCCATCCTGCTTGCGAACCATCACCAGCTTCTGATTGCCACGCTCGCCCACCGGGATCACCATCACCCCGGGGTCGGCCAGTTGCGCCACCAGCGGCTCCGGCACCGAAGGCCCGGCGGCGGTGACGATGATCGCGTCATAGGGCCCGTGTTCGGGCCAGCCGAGGGTGCCGTCGTCGATCTTGCCGGTGACGTTAAAGATATGCAGCCTGTCGAAGGCGCGCCGGGCACGGGCGTGGAGTGACTTGATGCGCTCGACGGTATAGACCCGCTCGCAGAGAGCGGCGAGTACGGCGGTCTGATAGCCGCAGCCGGTGCCGACCTCAAGCACCCTCTCGGTGCCGGTCAACCCCAGTAGCTGGGTCATCAGGGCGACCACATAGGGCTGGGAAATGGTCTGCCCCTCCCCGATGGGCAGCGAAAAATCACCGTAGGCCTGCGAACACAGCGCGTCATCGACAAAACAGTGCCTCGGCACCCGGTTCATCGCCGCCAGGACGGCGGGATCGGTAACCCCGCGCGGCTCCAGCTGCTCACGCACCATCCTGGCCCGCGCCTTTTCATAGGCATGGGTGGCCGTGGAGGAAAAAAGAACGGTCACCCCGTCACCTCTACCGAAACAAAGGCTACCCAAACGATAGCGAAATCAGAAGCCTTATCCTCGAACACGACCACCTACATGTCCTGTTTTTTGTTGCCCTCGGCGATGCCCGCCTCGGCAAACTCTTTCTCGTCCAGGGAGCGATACACGCAAGCCTGCATGGTATCGCCGGCAAAGGTGATGGTCACCACGTCGTACTCTTCGTAGCCGAGCCTCTTGCCGAGAAATGGGGTTTTGCGCATGGTGCTCTTCCGCACCTCGTAATAGAGCCAGACCATCCGCCCTTCGGCATCGGCCCGTCGCTGGTTAGGCTCGCCCAGGTAGGCCAGCACATCCTTTTGGGTCATCTGCCCCGGCAGCAGCAGGCAGACATCGGAGGAAAGATGCCGAACCTGCTCCCCATGCCAACATCCGGGCAGCAGCAGCAAACCGACAAGACAACACCCCAACAGCAGACTACGGGAAAAACGCATACGCAACGATCTCCTATGGTGCTTGCTTGAACGAAAAAACTCCGGCGAGACAAAGATGTCGGCAGAGTATCCCGATCCCCCCTTTTTTGCAAGACCTTGCTTGTCGTTTCGAGCGCCCGCCCCTTGGCGCTTCCCGACGGGCCTGACCACGAAAATCTTGACCGCGCCGCCACAGTTGTACTACATTCAATAAATCTTCAAACAAAACAGTTACTCGATGCAAACCTGGACCGCGACACGGGTATGCGCCACAGCGATCCGCAGCCTAATACCGACCTTTTCTAGCCATAAGGAAATCCCTGATGAGATGCCAAAAATGCGGCTTCATTTCCTTTGACCAGCCGTCATGCAGTAAATGCGGCGCCGACCAAACCGGCAAATCTTCATACAGCGGCACCGGCCAGAAAACCGACCCTCCGTTCTTTCTGGCGGCGGCGCTGGGGGACACTGCCTCCGGGGCAGCGACGGCGATGACGGCAGCCGCCGTCATTGACATCCAAGAAGAGGAGGCCCGGGATGGTTCAGCCGCCCTCTTTGAGGCCTTGGAGGAGGAAAGTCAGGGGATCATCATCGCCGAGGAGCCTCAGGAACTCGACCTCTCATTCGAGCAGCCCGAGGATGAAGAGGCCGAAGAAGAGGCGGAAGAGATATCCCTGGTGATCCCCGAGCAGGAAGAGCCGTCTCTTGCAATCGAGGAAGAGGAAGAAGAACCGGCGGCGCCCGCGCCCGCGGAGGAGTCCCTGGAACTTTCCCTGGAGATCCCGGAACAGCACGAAGAAGCCGAGGCCACACCGGTCGCCGCACCCGAAGAAGCCCAGGAAATAACCCTCGAGATCCAGGCGGAGGAACCACCCGCCCCTGCCCAGGCGGAACCGGCAGAAGAGGCCGAGACCTCCCGGCAAGACCCGGAGAGTCTCGACCTGTCGGAGACGAAACCCTCCTCCGTCGACCTCCAGGAGATCGACCTATCCGACCTGGTTGCCGATACGTCGTCGGCCCCCGTCAAGGCCGCCGACAGCGACGAGATCTTCGACCTCTCCGCCCTGATGGACGACCCCGGCGAGGAACAGGGCCCCGATGAATTCACCTTGACCATGGATGTCAGCGACACCACCGCCACGGACACGGAGAAAGCCGAGCCCGTGGCCAAGAAGCCCGATACCCTGTCTGGCCTGACCCTCGAATCAGAGGAATAAGCAGGCATGGAAGGGGAAGCAGGCAGCCCTGCCGCATTGTCGCCGGCCGGATTCTGGCAGCGGGGCATGGCCTTGGCCATCGACCTGATGCTGCTGACCGCTCTGCACTGCTCTTTTTTTCTGACCCTTGCCTACGCCCTGATCGGCATCAGACCCGCGAGCCTGGCCAGCGCCCTCACCGCCGGTGCCTGCTTCCTGCTGTTCTTTTTTCTGGCCCCCCTGCCGATGGTCCTTGCCTACAACGTGGTCATGCACGCCTGTGGCGGCCAGACGGTGGGCAAGATCCTCATGAACATCAGGCTGGTGGCAACCGATGGGACCCCGATTTCAGCCGGGGTCGCCTTTCTCCGGCTGGCGGCCGCCCTCCTCTCATTGCTCCCGCTGGGGGCTGGCTTTCTCTGGGTAGCGATCAGCCGCAAGCGTCTCTCATGGCATGACATGATTGCGGGTACCATGGTTGTTTCCGCCGAACAAACATCTTGACAAGTGAAGCCCCGCTCAATATAGTAGCCCCGATTTCTTCGCCGAGATAGCTCAGTCGGTAGAGCAACGGACTGAAAATCCGTGTGTCCCTGGTTCGATTCCTGGTCTCGGCACCACATATTTATTGATAGGGGTTGCGTTTTATTCAAAATTACGTAACCCCTTTTTTATTGCCTGTGGCCGCAAGCCGGCACCGGCAGACACCATCGATATCGCGGCCTTCTCATTGTTTGGTCGCCTGAGTGAGCGGACGGAAACGGAAAAGGAGGGCTGACCATGTTGCGAAAGGAAAACTGCACACTTTACAGCGGCGGTCTCAAGGGGGCGGAATGCGCCTTCGGCGAAGCGGCGGAGAAATGGGGGGTCAAGGAGGTAAACTTCACTTTTGCCGGCCGCAATCCCGATCGCCGCAAGCACCTGGTGGTTCTTTCCGCCGACGAGTTGCGGCGGGGCGACATCAGCATGGAACTCGCCGCCAAGATGATGAACCGCACCTACTACGAGGCGGACAAGATCCGCAAGGTCCTGCAGACCATCTTCCACATGGTCAACAAGGGCCATCAGGTCTTCGCGGTCGGCGTCATCCTCGCCGACAACACCGTCAAGGGCGGCACCGGCTGGGCGGTTGAACTGGCCAAGCTGTTCAATCTGCCGGTAAGCGTTTACGATCAGGACAAGGAGGGCTGGTTCACCTGGAGTCAGGGCGGCTGGCAGCAGGATTCGCCCAAGATCAGCCACGACAAGATCGTCGGCTCCGGCACCAGGGAGTTGACCGACAAGGGCCGGGCCGCCATCGATAAGCTTTTCGCCGACGCCTTCGCCAACCAATAACAGGCTTTTCTCTTGACAGACCAACCCCGCTGGGGGTAAATATTTCGGTTTTTACACAACCACGCAAACGGCCTCGCAGATGCACAGAGGCCGTTTTTTTAATATATTCAGTATTTTCCGTACATTACCAAACAGGAGCCGCCCTCCCGGTTGCAGCGGTCGGCCCTCACGCATGAACACGAAAAGGAACGGCTAAGGAATCAACAATGAAAAAAGACCTGAACAAAGTACGTAATATCGGCATCAGCGCCCATATCGACTCCGGCAAAACTACCCTGACCGAACGTATCCTTTTTTACACCCAGCGCATCCACGCCATTCACGAGGTGCGGGGCAAGGACGGCGTCGGCGCCAAGATGGACTCCATGGAGCTCGAAAAGGAGCGCGGCATCACCATCCAGTCCGCCGCCACCTACTGCACCTGGAAGGAACACGACATCAACATCATCGACACCCCCGGCCACGTCGACTTCACCATCGAGGTTGAGCGCGCCCTGCGGGTTCTGGACGGCGCGGTTTTGATCCTCTGCTCCGTCGGCGGCGTACAGTCCCAGTCCATCACCGTTAATCGGCAGATGGACCGTTACAAGGTTCCGCGCATCGCCTTCATCAACAAGTGCGACCGTACCGGCGCCAACCCCCTGCGGGTCGCCGGCCAGTTGCGCGATAAGCTGAAACAGAACGCGGTGATGATGCAGGTACCCATCGGCCTTGAGGGCGACCTGAAGGGCGTTGTCGACCTGGTGACCATGAAGGCCGTCTACTTTGAAGGCGAAAACGGCGATGTCATCCGCGAGGATGAGATTCCGGCCAACCTGATGGACGAATGCGAGGCCAAGCGCGAGGAACTGCTCGACGCCGCCTCCATGTTCTCCGACGAGTTGATGGAAGCGGTGCTCGAGGGCACCCCCACCCCGGAGATGATCCGGGCAGCGGTCCGCAAGGGCACCATCGCCCTGGAGTTGACCCCGGTGTTCATCGGCTCCGCCTACAAGAACAAAGGCGTACAGGCGATGCTCGACGCGGTCAACCTCTACCTGCCCAATCCCAAGGAGGTTGAGAATACCGCCCTCGACCTCGACAAGAACGAGGAAGAGTTCGCGGTCAGCAACGATCCCGACGACAAGCTGATCAGCCTCGCCTTCAAGCTCGAAGAGGGTCGTTACGGCCAGCTTACCTATATCCGTATCTACCAGGGCACCATGCGCAAGGGCGACACCATCGTCAACAGCCGCGACGGCCGCAAGGTCAAGATCGGCCGCCTGGTCCGCATGCATTCCGACGAAATGGAGGATATCGAGATGGCCCACGCCGGCGATATCGTCGCCCTCTTCGGCATCGACTGCGCCTCCGGCGACACCTTCACCTCGCCGGATATCTCGGTTTCCATGAGCTCCATGCATGTACCGGCGCCGGTTATCTCGCTTTCCATCAGTCCCGTCGACAACAAGGCCCAGGTCAACATGTCCAAGGCCCTCAACCGCTTCACCAAGGAAGACCCCACCTTCCGCACCTTCGTCGACCACGAGACCAACGAAACCATCATCTGCGGCATGGGCGAGTTGCATCTCGAGGTGTACATCGAGCGGATGAAGCGCGAATACGGCGCCCAGGTCGAGGTTGGCGCACCGCAGGTTGCCTATCGGGAAACCATCACCCAGCGCGCCGAATTCAACTATACCCACAAGAAGCAGACCGGTGGCTCGGGTCAGTTCGGCCGCGTGGCCGGTTACATGGAACCGCTGGAGGAGGGGAACTACGAGTTTGTCGACAACATCGTCGGCGGCGCCATCCCCCGCGAATACATCTCTTCCTGCGACAAGGGCTTCCAGAAATCACTTGAGAAAGGCGCCCTCGCCAACGCCCAGGTCAACGGTGTGCGTTGCGTGATCACCGACGGCGCCTTCCATGCCGTCGACTCCTCGGATGTCGCTTTCCAGCTTGCCGCCATCGGCGCCTTCAAGGACGGCTACATGAAAGCCAAGCCGGTAATCATGGAGCCGATCATGAAGGTGGCCGTCGAAGGCCCCACCGAATTCCAGGGCGGCATCATGGGCAGCATCAACCAGCGCCGCGGCATGATCATCGGTACTGCCGAGGAAGGCAACTACACCGTTGTCGAAGCAGAGGTACCGCTCTCCGAGATGTTCGGGTACTCCACGGTTCTCCGCTCCCTTACCCAGGGCAAGGCGGAGTTCACCATGGAGTTCGCCACCTACCGACCGGTGCCCAAGGGTGTGGCCGATGAGATCATCAAGAAAGCCAAAGCCGACAAAGAGAAAAAATAACTCGACCTTTGCCTGCAAAAAGGTCATCTAGTATAGAAAGACAGAGGAGAGCAACCATGTTGAAAAAGGATTTAATCGCCAAGAATCCTCTCCGTATCCTCAACCAGGATGCCAAAGGAAAACAGATTTCGCAACGCATGGGACTGGTTATGTCCCGCGCCGGGCTCGGCAAAACCGCCATCCTGGTACAGATTGCGTTGGCCAACATCCTGGACGGGAAAAAGATCATCCACGTCAGTATCGACCAGTCACTGGACAAGACCAAAACCTGGTATGACGATATCTTCAAGGATCTGATCGGCGCCGAACATCTCGAAAACGCCGCATCCATCGCCGCCGAGATCATGCAGCACCGCATGATCATGACCTTCAACGTCTCGTCCTTCAACCGGCCGAAGCTCGAAGAGCGGTTGAACGATCTGGTCCAGCAGGATATCTTCCGCCCCGCCTGCCTTGTCATCGACGGCTTCGACTTCACCAAGGCGAGCCGCGAGGAATTGGCCGACCTGCGTGAATTGATGGAGATCATGGATCTCAACATCTGGTTCTCGGCGGTGAGCCATCGCGAAGACGACCGGGTGAGCGCCAACGGCATCCCTGCACCCTGTCACGAGGTTGATGACCTTTTCGACACCGTCATGGTCATCCGCCCGCCCGCCAAGGATCAGCTCTGCAACACCCTGAATATCGTCAAGGACAGCACCGGCTCCGCACAGGCCGGCAAATCCATGCAGATGGACCCCGCTTCCCTGATCGTCCAGGGGTAGGAATACAGGCCCGGCCGGGATGAAATATGCTGTAAAAAAAAGCGGAGGCCACTCCGCTTTTTTTGTTTGTCCCGGCCACAACCACCGGCGCGAATCATGAAATTCAGACCCTGTATCGATCTTCACAACGGATGCGTGAAGCAAATCGTCGGATCAACCCTTTCCGACAGCGACACCGCGAGCCTGCAAACCAACTTCGCCGCCGACCATCCCCCCTCCTACTATGCGGCCATGTACCGCCGCGACGGCCTTTCCGGCGGGCACGTGATCATGCTCGGCGCCAATAACGAGGAGGCGGCCCTCGACGCCCTGCGCGCCTATCCCGGCGGCCTCCAGCTCGGCGGCGGCATCAATGCCGCCAATGCCGGCCGGTGGCTCGACGAGGGCGCAAGCGGCGTCATCGTCACCTCCTATGTCTTCAAGGACGGCAAGGTTCACGAAGACCGCCTGCAAGAGATGGTGAAGGCGGTGGGCAAAAACAGGCTGATCATCGACCTCAGCTGCCGTAAGCATGGGGACGACTACTTCGTGGTCACCGACCGCTGGCAGAAATTCACCTCGCTGCGGGTAAACGAGGAATCACTCCATTTCTTTGCCCGCTACTGCGATGAATTCCTGATCCATGCCGTGGACGTGGAGGGGAAATGCAACGGCATCGACGCCGAACTGACCAGGGCGCTCGGCGCCTGGACGCCCATCCCCACCACCTATGCCGGCGGCGTCCGCAACCTCGCGGATATGCAAATGATCCTCGATCTCGGCAAGGGCCGCCTGGACGCCACCATCGGCAGCGCCCTGGACATCTTCGGCGGCAGCGGCATCAATTACGACGACGCGGTAGCGTTTCACCGTCGCCACAACACCTGACCCCGCCTTGCCGCCGACAGGAGCATACAGATGACGCAAAATGGGCCCCCCGCGACCGATGCGGACACCGAAAAGGAAATAGTCCCCGTCACCCTGTATCTGCGATCCGACATCCATCGCGCCTTTCGACGCTGCGTCTGGATCATCACCCACGAAACGGGCCGCGATCAGACGGCAATCATGGAAGAGATGGTGCATGATTTCTTGGTCAAGCACGGCTGCTGAGCCTTCGTTACCTTGACCGGCTCAACCGTATCCGCTAAGATAACAAAAGTTTCTCAAACTGAGGCGAGAAGGGCGAAACGGTCGCTACAAATATTTAAAATTCAAATATTTACAAAGAGGAAGCATCTCCGGTGGCAGGATTTACCCGCCGCCGGCTACGATGAACCCCATTCATGAGCGAACTCCCCTTCGGCAAAGAGCAGCACTTCCGGAAATTGCAGGACTACATCGACAAGATGCCCAGCCTGTCAACCACGGTGACCAAGGTGCTGGAGGTCTGCAACCAGCCCAACACCTCGCCCAACGACCTCAACAAGGTCATCTCCCTTGATCCGGTGCTCACCGGCCAGGTCCTGAAACTGATCAACTCGGCCTATTATTCGTTGCCCAACTACATCGCCTCGCTGACCCGGGCGATCATCATGCTGGGCATCAACACCGTCAAGAACCTCGCCCTGAGCACCGCCATCCTCGGCTCCTTCAATCAGGAGGATTCCTTCCAGACCCTGCCCATGGACCAGTTCTGGACCCATTCCATCAGCGTCGGGGTTACCGCCAAGATCCTGGCCGCCCGCAAAGGGGTGCCGGCGGCCTCCCGGGAAGAATATTTCGTCGCCGGCCTCCTCCATGATCTCGGCAAGATCCCCATGAACAACTGCCTTGCCGCGGAATACACCCAGGTTATGGAACTGGCCGCGCTGGGTCAGGGCCCCCTGCGCAACGCCGAGATCACGGTGCTCGGCTTTGACCACGGTGTGGTCGGAAAACTCATTGCCGAAAAATGGCAGCTGAGCGCCAACATCACCGAAACCCTCTGCTATCATCATGAACCCAGCGAGGCCGCGGCCGACAATCGGGGGCTTGCCGCCATCGTCGCGCTGGCGAATATATACGCCAATATATTTGATTTCGGTTCCGCCGGGGACCCCTATCCGGAAGGGCCGGCCGTCACCTTCCTCCTGAAGGCCCTGGACATCTCCTGGCAGGACATGTCGGCCATCAGGACTGCGGTCAGCGCCGAGGTTGAAAAGGCGCAGATTTTCCTCAAGGTGAGCAAGGAGACAGCAACGGCATGAAGGTCAAGTTCTGGGGGGTGCGGGGCTCCATCCCCTGCCCGGGCCCCCTTACCGCCAAATACGGCGGCAACACCATCTCCATCGAACTGCGCATCCCCGACCCCGACCGGCTGCTCATCATCGATGCCGGCTCCGGGATCAGGGAACTGGGCAACTTCATGATGGGCCACGACCTCCCCAAAGGCCCCATCAACACCCAGATCTTCATCTCGCACACCCATTGGGACCACATCATGGGGTTCCCCTTTTTCACCCCCATCTATCTCCCCACCACCAAGATCAAGATTCACGGCCCGGTCAGCTTCGAACAGGACACCCTGGAGAACATTGTCGGCGGCCAGATGACCTATCGCTATTTCCCGGTCCGCGAGGCGGAACTGGCCGCGGAGATCGATTACTTCGATCTCCGGGAGGGGGTTTCCGATCTGGGCGACGGCCTGCGGCTGACCACCAAGTACCTGAACCATCCCATCCTCTGCCTGGGATACCGCTTTGAGCATCAGGGCAAGGTTTTCTGCACCGCCTATGACCATGAGCCATACCGGAACCTTTTTATCACCGACCCGGACGATCCCTCCTACGATGAGGCGATGGCCGAAGAAGGCGAGCTGGTTGCCAGGGAACAGAACGAACTGATCGAAAAATTCTACGCCGGCGCCGACCTGCTGATCCACGACACCCAGTACACGGAAAAGGAGTATCACGCCGGCAAGCAGGGCTGGGGCCACTCCTCCATCGAGCACGCCATCGCCGCCGCCAACCGGGCGGGGGTCAAACGGCTGGCCCTTTTTCACCACGAACCGATGCGATCCGACGCGCAGTTGGACGAACTCGCGGCTATCCACTGCCAGCCCGGCAAGTATGGCGCAACCGAGGTTTTTTTCGCCCGCGAGGGCATGGAGATCGAATTCTGAAGACTGCCGTGGCGCTACCGGATAAAGCCCGTATGCAATAATATTGAAGGAAAACGAGCTGATGGCCGATAGATAGAGAAAGGCGTGCTGACGACAACGGCCGTGGGCGGCATCGCAAGGCCCCACCAACGGTGTCGAAAGGACGTCGGCAAGAGGTTGGCCCATGGCAGTCTACGAAATCAAAAAACCGACGCCGGTACCCATCCAGCATCCGCCGCCCATCCGCAAGGATTTGTCGCCGGTGGAGAGGGTGGAGATGGCAATGCCGGTAGACAAGCTGCTCAAACGATGGCGGCGCCCCAAGGAGCGACAGGGAGAAGGCCGCCGGAAAGCCCCCCTTACGCAAGAGGCCCGAAACGACGTCCGCGCCCTGATCGCCAGAACCAACGACGGCCTCCAGCGCCAATCGGTACCCATCCGCCTCGTTCTTGCCGAAGACGGCGACGGCTATGTCATCGACGTTTACGAATGCCACGACCAAGACGCCTGCCGCATCGTCGGCGACATCGTCATCGATCTCACCGAACTTCCCCTCCTTCTCCGCAACCTCGACCGGGAATCCGGCATCCTCCTCGACACCGTCTCCTGATCTTGTCCGTGTAACCACCTGCTTAAACTGTTTTTTTGTATTGAAAAATGAAAACAAACGTGATAGTTCTGATTTCCACACCGAATGAATGGGTATTCAGGAGAAACGAACTACGGCCCTAAACTCACCCGCGCACCTGAGATGAGGCAGCATGCAGATCAGTGATTTTTTACAGGAAAACGGCGAGATACAGGATCGATGGATTGACCGAGCCCTTGCCACGTACCCCGAAGGCGGCGTTGCCGCACTCAAAGCGCAGAAAGACCGCTTTGCCAATCCAATCGGCTATAATATCCGGCACGCCCTCACCTCCCTGTACAAACACTTCTGCGGCACCGTCGAGTTGGAACAAGCCCTCGTCGCCCTCGAGGATCTGATCCGGATCCGGGCGGTGCAGGAATTCTCCCCGGCCGATGCCGTTTCCTTCCTTTTCCTCCTGAAGAACGCGGTCAAGGAAGAAAACTCCACCAAGAAAACAGCGGCAGAAGCCCTCGGCCTTGCCGAGTGGCTTGCGTTTGAACAGCGTATCGATGAAATCGCCCTTCGCACCTTTGACATGTACATGGACAGCCGGGAACGGGTGTTCAAGGTACGGGTCAACGAGCTGAGGCGGGGAACCGACAATGTGGTTTGCCCCTCGGCGCTGATGCGGCGTGAAGATAATAAGCAGACAACGGTTGAGCCGATTAACATTCACAGTTCACATGAAGCGAGGTAATGGTAAATGAGAGTCCTGTATCCCTTCATTGCAGTCTTGGCACTAGTTGCGATAGCCTTCTTGGGAGTGAAGGTCGCAGGCCTGCAGTATCTGTTCGGGGTGGTGTTTCCCTATCTGGCGTTTGCCATGTTTGTGGGAGGCTTCATCGCCAAGGTACTGGGTTGGGCCAAATCACCGGTTCCGTTCCGGATCCCCACCACCTGCGGGCAGGCGAATTCGCTCAAGTTCATCGAGCAGAACAAGCTTGATTGCCCCTCCACCTTCTGGGGGGTTACCGGCCGGATGCTGCTGGAAGTTTTCCTGTTCCGCTCTCTCTTCCGCAACACCAAGGCGGAAATCCATGACGGCCCGAAGCTTGTTTACGGCTCAAGCAAGTATCTCTGGCTGTTCGGATTGCTCTTCCATTACTCTTTCCTGGTCATCGTCATTCGCCACATGCGTCTCTTTGTAGGCCATGTCCCAGGCTTCCTGCATACCCTGGAGGCGGGTGACGCCCTCTTCCAGGTTGGCGCGCCGCTGCTCTATCAATCCGACATCATCTTTGTCCTGGCCGCGACCTTCCTCTTCCTCCGCCGCCTGATCAACGCCAATGTCCGCTACATCTCGCTGCCGGCAGATTATTTCCCGCTCTTCCTGATCCTGGCCATCGGCATCACCGGCATCCTGATGCGCTATGTCCTGCGGGTTGACGTGGTCAATATCAAGCAGCTTGCCGTCGGCTTGGCAACATTCTCACCGGTAATCCACGGCGAGATCGGTACCGTCTTTTTTATCCATGTATTCCTGGTGTGCACCCTGATGGCGTACTTCCCCTTCAGCAAGCTGATGCACATGGGCGGCGTCTGGATGAGCCCGACCCGGAATATGGCTAACAACAGCAGAATGGTTCGGCATATCAACCCATGGAATGACCCCAACATCAAACCGCATTCCTATGCCGACTACGAGGATGAGTTCAGGGAGTTCATGACTGGCGCCAATATACCCGTTGAGAAGGAATAGCAACCATGGCAAATCTGAAAGCAGATCAGTTAGGTGAAAGCGTAGTAAAAGAACCTTCGATGATGACCGGCGCCGTCCCCGCCAAGGATTGGATGGACACCCCGGTCAAATTCAAACCAGGTAACTTTTGCTACCCGGCGAAACAGAACATCCACGAATACCACCAGAAAAGTTTATCTGGGGTAATCGGCGGCACTCCCCGCGAGTTCAGCTACGAGGATGACGACTGGAAATTGCCGGAAAACTGGCAGGAGATCATCCTGAACGGCCTCAAGGAACGGCTGGGCAAGTTCCGCTCCCTGAAGGTCTTCATGGACTGCTGCGTACGTTGCGGCGCCTGCGCAGACAAGTGCCACTTCTTCCTCGGCACCGGCGATCCGAAAAACATGCCGGTTCTGCGGGCCGAGCTGATGCGGTCGGTGTACCGGAACGACTTCACCACCGCCGGCAAGATCCTCGGCAAGCTGGCCGGCGGCCGGCCGATGACCGTCGAGGTCCTCAAAGAGTGGTTCATGTACTACTACCAGTGTACGGAATGCCGTCGCTGTTCGGTGTTCTGCCCGTACGGCATCGACACCGCCGAGGTGACGATGATGGGCCGCGAGCTGCTGCATCTGGTCGGCGTCAACACCAACTGGATCCTCGAACCCGCTGCCAACTCCAACCGAACCGGTAACCACATGGGGTTGCAGCCCCATACCTTCAAGGACAACATCGGTTATCTCTGCGACGACATCGAGGAGATCACCGGTATCCGGATCAACCCGACCTTCAACCGGAAGGGCGCCGAGATCCTGTTCATCACCCCGTCGGCGGACGTCTTCGCAGACCCCGGCATCTACACCGCCATGGGCTACCTGCTCCTCTTCGAGCATCTCGGCCTTGACTACACCTGGTCGACCTACGCATCCGAGGGCGGTAACTTCGGTCTCTTCACCAACAACGAGTTGATGAAGAAGCTGAACGCCAAGCAGTATGCCGAGGCGAAACGACTGGGCGTCAAGTGGATCCTGGGCGGCGAGTGCGGCCACATGTGGCGCGTTCTCCACCAGTATATGGACACCATGAACGGCCCTGCCGATTTCCTCGAGGTCCCCACCTCGCCGATCACCGGCACCCGCTTCGACAATGCGGCCACCACCAAGATGATCCACATCAGCGAGTTCACCGCCGACTTGATCAAGAACGGCAAGCTGAAGCTCGATCCGAGCCGTAACGATCACCGCACGGTTACCTTCCATGACTCCTGCAACACCTCCCGGGGCATGGGCTTGCTGGATGAACCACGCTACGTCTTGAAGAATGTGGTCAACAATTTTTATGAGATGCCGGAGAACACCATCCGCGAGCAGACCTTCTGTTGCGGCAGCGGTACCGGCCTCAATACCGGTGAAATCATGGAACTGAGGATGCGGGCGGGTCTTCCGCGCGCCAACGCGGTCAAACATGTCAAGGAGCGGTACAACGTCGATACCCTCTCTTGCGTATGCGCCATTGACCGCGCCACCCTCTCCGCCCTGATGGAATACTGGAACCCCGAAGTAGGCGTCTGCGGCGTTTCCGAGCTTGTCGGTAATGCCCTGATAATGGATGGAGAGAAAGAGAGAGAAACGGATCTGCGTTTCACACCTCTTGCAGGAATGGAAGGGTGATGCCGATGTATGACATGAATAAGATTTTGCCCGGTTTGATAATTTTTGCAGGACTGATGACGTTTCCGATCTGGTACAACAGCGGCAACGCCGGTGCGGTTCCGAAACCAGAAAAACCCACCAACGCCAAGGAATGCGTACGACCCACCGACTATATGCGGACTTCGCATATGGTGCTGCTCAACGAATACCGCGATGCCGTGGTTCGTGACGGTGAGCGTGGCGCCATCAAGGACGCCGGCGGGGTTGAATATGATGAGAAGAGTTTGATGCTCGGCTGCATGAAATGTCATGTCAGCGCCAAGAAATTCTGTGACGAGTGTCATACCTATGCGGCCGTGAAACCTTATTGTTGGGAGTGCCATATCCAACCTAAGGAGACAAACTAATGGATTCCAATAGAAGAAAATTTTTGAAGTTGGCCGGTCTTGGCGCCATTGCCGGTGTTGCCGCCCCGTCGGCTTTTAATTCCCTGCTGAAGGGTGAGGCCATCGCCTCCTCCGGTGGTCATGCAGAATCAGCCGGTCACGGCGGACATGCAGCAGCCGCCCCCACCGGCAAACAGTACGGCTTGGTCATCGATGTCAAGCAGTTTGCCGATACCCCGGGCTTGGGCGAGCACTGCATCCGGGCATGCCATTCTCTCCACAACGTGCCGGATTTCGGCAACAAGAAGGATGAGATCAAATGGATCTGGATCGAGAAGTACGAGAATGCCTTCCCTGAGCACAGCAACTATAAGCGCAATGCGGATCTGCACAAGATGCCGATCGTAACCTTGTGCAACCACTGCTCCAAGCCGCCGTGTGTGCGAGCCTGCCCCACCAAGGCAACGTTCAAGAACAAGGACGGCATCGTCATGATGGACTTCCATCGCTGCATCGGCTGCCGCTTCTGCATGGCCGCTTGTCCTTACGGCGCCCGGAGCTTTAACTGGCGTGACCCGCGCGGCAAGAACGAGATCGGTAAACCGTTCATCAGCCGCATCAACCCCGACTTCCCCACCCGTACCCGCGGTGTTGTCGAAAAGTGTAACTTCTGCTCCGAGCGACTGGCAAAGGGCTTGCAGCCCGCCTGTGTCGAGGCTGCCGGCGGCGCCATGATCTTTGGCGACCTGAATGATCCGGGTTCAGAGATCAACAAGGTGTTGAGCGAGAAGTTTACCATTCAGCGGAAACCATCTTTGGGGACCAATCCCTCCCTTTTCTATATTCTCTAAGGTGACCTGTCATGTTGGAAAAAGCGTTAAAAGGTAGCTTACTGTACAAGGGGTGGATGGCCTTCCTCCTTCTCCTGATCGGGGTCGGTGTGTTGTGCTACGGCCAGCAATACCAATACGGCCTTGGCTATACCGGCATGAGCCGGGATGTATCCTGGGGGTTGTATATCTCCCAGTTTACCTTCCTGGTCGGTGTGGCGGCCGGTGGCCTGATGCTGGTCTTGCCGTACTATATTCATGACTACAAGGCCTTCGGCCGGATCACCATCCTCGGCGAGTTCATGGCCATCGGCGCTGTTGCCATGTGTCTGATGTTCATTCTTGCCGACCTCGGCCAGCCGATCCGGGCCCTCAACGTTATGCTGCATCCTACCCCCAACTCCATGCTGTTCTGGGATATGATCGTGCTTAACGTCTATCTGATCCTCAACGTTCTCTGTGGGTGGGTGGTGCTGCATTCCCACTACAAGGGCGTCAAGTATCCCAAATGGATCAAGCCCTTCATCTATCTGTCCATTCCGTGGGCTATCAGTATCCACACCGTAACCGCTTTCCTGTACTGCGGTCTGCCGGGCCGTCATTTCTGGCTCACCGCCATCCTGGCACCCCGCTTCCTGGCATCCGCCTTTGCGGCTGGCCCATCCCTGTTGATGATCATCGCCATGGTCCTCAAGCGGACCACCAAGTTCGATATCGGTCGTACCGCCCAGGACAAGCTGGTCACCATCATCGGTTATGCCGCGATGTTGAACTTCTTCTTTGTCGCCTGTGAGGTCTTTGTCGCTTATTACTCCAACCTCCCCGGCCACATGCACACCCTGGACTACCTCTTCTTCGGGCTTGAGCACGACGGTCATGTCTACAACAATCTGGTGCCGTTCATGCGCTTCTCCATGGCTGCCGGCCTGATCGCCATCCCCTTGCTGTTCCTCTCTCGCGCCAAGCAGTGTGACGGCATGCTGGTAGCCGCCTGCGCGCTGCTCTTCGTGTCGCTGTGGATCGATAAGGGTCTGGGTCTGGTGCTTGGTGGCTTTGTACCCAACATGATGAATCAGGTTACCGAGTACTATCCGTCGCTGGGTGAGATCTGCATCACCATCGGCGTATGGTCCGCCGGCTTCTTCATCCTGAGCCTGCTTTACAAGATCGCCATCACCGTCACCCTGGAGAACGAAGCGTAAGGCGATCACCTCCGATAGATAGTAGTTCCCAAGGCAAGCATCTTCGCGGATGCTTGCCTTTTTTTATGGATTCTATTTTCAGATCGGCAAAATACCGTTACTGTGGCTGATAAACCCTCCCAGACAACAGTATATCCGCCTCGGAGGCAGGAACAACGAACTCCATTCGCTTAGGATCTCCCATGTACGCATCGAACATCCTAGACCGCATCGGCAACACCCCGCTGGTCGCCATCAACAAGCTCAACCCCTTCAAAGGGGTGCGGATTCTCGCCAAGGTGGAGAGCTTCAATCCCGGCGGTTCGGTGAAGGATCGTATCGCTTACCAGATGATCAAGGAGGCCGAGGAATCCGGGGCGTTGACCCCCGACAAGATCGTTCTCGAGGCAACCAGCGGCAACACCGGCATCGGCATGGCGATGGTCTGCGCGGTGAAGGGGTACCGCTGCCAACTGGTGATGCCGGAGTCGGCCAGCATCGAACGACGCAAGATCATGAAGGCCTACGGGGTCGAGATCGTCCTCACCCCGGCCAAGCGGAGTACCGACGGGGCCATCGAACAGGCCTACGCCCTGGCCCGCGAGCATCCGGATCGCTACTTCCTCACCGACCAGTTCAACAACGACGCCAACTGGCGCGCCCACTATCTGGGTACCGGCCCAGAGATCTGGGAGCAAACCGGTGGCGAGGTCACCGACATCGTCGCCACCCTTGGCACCAGCGGCACGGTGATGGGGTTGTGCAACTACTTTGCCGATCACCATCCCGAGGTGCGGGTGACGGCCATGGAGCCCTTTTACGGGCACAAGATCCAGGGCCTCAAGAACATGAAGGAATCGTACCGCCCCGGCATCTTCGACAAGTCCAAGCCGTACCAAATCATCAATGTCGTCGACGAGGAGGCCTTTGCCATGGCCCGGCAGCTGGCCAGCCAGGAAGGGATATTCGTCGGCATGAGTTCCGGCGCCGCCATGTGCGCGGCCCTGAAACGGGCCGAACAGATGACGGAAGGCACCATCGTCGTCATCTTCCCGGACGGGGGCGAACGCTACCTGAGCACCCAGCTTTTCACCGGCGAGAAACCGGTAGAACCCGCCAAGCCCGTGGAGGTACGCTTCTTCAACTCCCTGAAGCGCCGTAAGGAGCCGTTTAGGTCCCAACGCGCCGACAAGGTCACCTTCTACGCCTGCGGCCCCACCGCCCACGAAATCGCCAACCTCGGCCACTGCCGCCGCTTTGTGGTTGCCGACCTGATCACCCGGCTACTCTCGGATCGGGGCTACAAGGTGGAATACTACATGAATTTCACCGATCTCGACGACAATACCATCGCCGGGGCCGAGGCGGCAGGGAAAAGCCTCACTGAGTTTACCGAGGGCTATATCCACGAATTCATGGCCGACATCAACGCCTTAGGTGTTCTCCCGGCCACCAGCTACCCGC
>JAOUHH010000196.1 GCA_029865195.1 Desulfobulbaceae bacterium | reverse complement strand
CCCGGGTTGAGACCGATGGTCGGCCCTGGCTTGGTTGTGGCGGTGAACTTGTTCGCCCAGTGGACGGTTTCCGGCGGCAGCTGCAGAAAAAGTTCGTCCGGGCCGGGCGAGAGGCCCAGTTGTTCGAGCATGTCCTGATAGTAATGGACCTGATGGACCGTTTTTATTTCCCGGCGCACCCTGGCCCGGTGGGTGAGGAGGAGGGCACGGCCGTCGGTGGTGTAGCCGGCCCGGTTGGGGATGGCGGCAAGCTTGCCGATCAGGGCCGCTTCAAAGGCGTTCTGGAGATAGATGGCGAGATCGAAGTGGCGTTCGGCCAGGGTGCGGCCCAGCCGCCAGATTCCGGCAATACCCTTGTGGCGATCCTTCTTGCGGTAGAGGAGCACCTCGTCGACGTGCGGGCTGGCGGCAAAGACATCGGCAACCCAGGGGTGGGTAAGGATGGCGATCCTGGCGTCCGGGAAATTTTCCCTGATGGTGCGGACCGCCGGCGTCGTCATGATGGCGTCGCCGATCCAGTTGGTGGAGCGGATCAAGATATTGCTGGGGTTTATATCGGTAAGGGGCATTTTCACTATAAAGTCATTGGAAAGTAAGTTGTTCAATTAGCTTGCTTTGCCGGCCGGCGTCAAGGTATTTGTGGTAATTTGTTCTTCCGGCTTGCAAAAAAAATGACGGGGTGGTAATAAAACTTGTTTTTTAACCCACACATCCCGGTGAATTTGCCCTTTGGTGCCCCTGTTTGGGGTTGGGCTTCGGGATGGCGGAATAACCAAAATCTTTTGTAAGGAGCAGTTATGTCTCACATCGGTATGAAGGAAATGTTGGAGGCCGGCTTGCATTTCGGTCACCAGACCCATCGCTGGAACCCCAAGATGCGTCCCTTTATCTTCGGGGCGCGCAACAAGATCTATATCATCAACCTCGATAAAACCCTGCCGCTTTTCAACAAGGCGTACAACGCGCTTTCCGACGCCGTTGCCAAGGGCGGCACGGTCATGTTCGTCGGCACCAAGCGTCAGGCCCAGGATATTGTCCGCGAAGAGGCGGCTCGTTGCGGCATGTACTATGTCAATCATCGCTGGCTGGGCGGCATGCTCACCAACTATCAGACCATCCGCAAGAGCATCGAGCGTCTGAAGAGTTATGAGGCGATGAAGGAAGACGGCACCATCAATCGCTACAAGAAGAAGGAAGCGCTCAAGATCGAGAAGGACATGGTCAAGCTTGAGCGGACCCTGGGCGGCATCAAGGACATGCGCAACCTGCCTTCGGTCATCTTCGTGGTTGATCCCCGTCGCGAGCAGATCGCCATCAAGGAGGCCAACACCCTCGGTATCCCCGTCATCGGCCTGGCCGACACCAACTGTGATCCCGACGGCCTTACCCATATCGTTCCCGGCAACGACGACGCGATCAAATCGATCCGTCTGGTGGCATCCAAGTTTGCCGACGCGATCCTGGCCGGCAAGGAGAAGCAGGCAGCCACCAAGCAGGCGGCCGGCGACAAGGGCGATGCCCCTGAGATGATGGCCGCCGAGGCCGAGTTGAAGAAGCAGGGTGCCGCACCCGCCGCGGAGTGATTCGTCGGTTCGGAATGGTCGGCCACGGGCCGGTTTTCCTGCGCTTCCGCCTTTAATTCGGCGGGGAGTGATTACATAAATCAAATTGAACGGCTGTTGTGTTTGCGCAGCCGTTTATATTTATCATCATGAGGAGTTGCAGCTGTGAGTATTACGAGTCAGATGGTCAAGGAACTCCGCGACAAGACCAACGCGGGGATGATGGATTGCAAGAAGGCATTGAATGAAACCGGCGGCGACATGGAAAAAGCCGTCGATCTGTTGCGCCAGAAAGGTTTGGCCGTGGCCCAGAAGCGGGCCGGTCGCGCCACCAGCGAGGGTGTCGTGCAGACCTATGTGCATGCCGGCGGCAAGCTGGGGGTAATGGTCGAGGTCGGCTGCGAGACCGATTTCGTTGCCAAGACCGATTCCTTCATCGAGTTTGCCAAGGATATCGCCATGCATATCGCCGCCGTCAACCCGGTAGCTTTGAAGCGTGAGGACGTGCCTGCCGATCTTGCCGAGCGCGAGCGGGCCATCTATACCCAGCAGGCCCTTGATTCCGGCAAGCCCGCGAACATCGCCGAGAAGATCGTCAATGGCAAGATGGACAAGTTTTTCGCCGATGTCTGCCTGATGGAGCAGAAATTCGTCAAGAACCCCGATGTTTCCATTCAGGACCTGCTGAACGGCGTTGTCGCCTCCCTGGGCGAGAATATTTCCATCAAGCGGTTTGCACGTTTTCAGGTCGGCGCCTAAGCGGCGTGACGCCGCGAAGGCAGAATCCCTCTCTTTCGGAGTGAACGGTGGCAAAAAGTAAGTACAAACGAGTACTTCTGAAGCTGAGCGGCGAAGCCCTGATGGGCGACGCCGCTTTCGGTATCAGCCCGTCGGTGCTGGATTACGTGGCCGAAGAGATCAAGGGGCTGGTGGAACTGGGAGTCGAGGTGGGGCTGGTGATCGGCGCCGGCAATATCTTTCGCGGCGTATCCGGTGCCTCTACGGGCATGGATCGTGGTTCGGCGGACAACATGGGGATGCTGGCGACGGTGATCAACGCGCTTGCCATGCACGACGCCCTGGAGCGGCATGGCGTGCCGGCCCGGGTCTTGTCGGCCATTCCCATGGTCACCGTCTGTGAGCAGTATACCCGGCAGCGAGCTATCCGGCATCTGGACAAGGGCAGGGTGGTGCTCTTCGCCGCCGGCACCGGCAACCCCTATTTCACCACCGATACCGCGGCGGTGCTGAGGGGGCTTGAGATCAATGCCGATCTGATCTGCAAGGCGACCAGGGTCGACGGGGTTTACGACAAGGATCCGTTGGTGCATGCCGATGCGGTCAAGTTCGATACCCTGACCTACACCGAGGTGCTGCAACGGCAGCTGCGGGTAATGGACGCCGCCGGCATCTCGCTGGCTCGGGACAACGGCAAGGCCATTGCCGTTTTCAATATGAATAAGCCCGGTAACATGCGCAAGGCCTTTTGCGGTGAACCGGTGGGCACGCTGATTAGGGGGGAGAGAGCATGAGTCACGAAATCCTTGTCGCGATGAACGATAAAATGGAGAAGAGCATCGAGGCCTATCGCCGTGAACTGACCAAGGTGCGGACCGGTCGGGCGTCGCTGTCGTTGGTCGATGGCCTCAGCGTGGTGGCCTATGGTTCTCCGATGCCCCTGAATCAGGTTGCCACCCTGACGATTCCGGAAAGCCGGATGATCGCCATCCAGCCGTGGGACCCGCAGATGTTGTCCGCCATCGAAAAGGCCATCTTCAAATCCGATCTCGGCATGAATCCGGTCAACGACGGCAAGACCATCCGCATCAGTATCCCTCAGCTCACCGAGGAGCGGCGCAAGGATCTGGTCAAGCAGGTCAAGAAGATCAGCGAGGAGTATCGGGTGGCGATCCGTAACTCCCGCCGTGACGCCATTGAAGCCCTGAAGAAGTTGAAAAACAACAAAGAGATTGCCGAGGATGCGCTCTTCAAGTTTCAGGACGAGGCGCAGAAGGAAACCGACCGTTTCATCAAAGTGATCGATGAAACCATGGCCGAGAAAGAAAAAGAGGTCATGGAGGTCTGATTTTTCCGCCCATGCAGTTTCCGCAAGAAATCGACCCCGACAGGCTTCCTGCCCATGTCGCCATCATCATGGATGGCAATGGCCGCTGGGCGCAGCAGCGCGGCCTGCCGCGCCCCATGGGCCATCAGGTCGGCGTGGAGTCGGTGCAGGCCGTGGTCCGAGCCGCCCAAAAGCTTGATCTGAAAGTTCTTACCCTCTATGCGTTTTCCACTGAAAACTGGAAGCGCCCTTCCTTTGAAGTGAATGCCCTGATGGGGCTCCTCAAGAAATATCTGCTGCACGAGTTGGAGACCATGGTTTCCAACAACGTATCGCTGCGCTGTCTCGGCCGGAAGGAACGCCTGCCCGATGATGTGCGTGAAATCCTCGAAAAGGTGATCGCCGAAACCGCCGGCAACGACGGCCTTATCTTCAACCTTGCCCTCAACTACGGCAGTCGGGTTGAGATCCTCGACGCGGTCAAGGCGGTGGCGCGGCAGTGTGCATCCGGCGAGCTGGCCGCCGACGCCGTCACCGAGGAGCTCTTTGCCAAACATCTGTATACCGGTGGCTTGCCTGATCCGGATCTGCTGATCCGCACCGGCGGCGAGGCGCGGCTCAGCAACTTTCTCCTCTGGCAGGCCTCGTATGCTGAAATCTGTTTCGTCGATACCCTCTGGCCTGATTTCCGGGAAGAAAACCTGTTGGAGGCGATCCGTGTTTACCAGGGGCGGCAGCGGCGCTTCGGCATGACCGGTGAACAGGTGCAAGAGGCGTGATTGCCGGGAGTGCTGTCCCGCCAAGCCTTGCGCATCTTCTGCCGAGCCAAACACCCCTTGACTTTTGCAGCCATATCCCGTTTTGTGTAAGGGAACCCTCACTTGGTAACCGATTGCTATGATACGACTTATTACCGGACTGCTGGTCTGCGGCGGCTGGCTTGCACTGGTCTTGTTCGGGGCTTTCCCCTTGTTCTGGCTGGTGGTGAGCGCGCTCGGCGTTCTTGCCCTGCACGAATACGGCACCGTGGTGCTGTCCGAGTTGTCGCCCGCGGCCAGGCTTGGCGCCATGGGCTGCGGCTTTCTGCCCTTCCTGGCCGCCTTTGGCGGCAACGCGGAGGCGGTGACGGCGGCGCTGCCGCTGGCGCTGATCATCCTTGTCGGCTATATCGTCAGCCGGTATCGTGACCTTAGCGATCCTTTCCTGTTGATGAGCCGCACCGGGCTCGGCATCCTCTATGTCGGCTTCTGCGGCGCGCATCTGATCCTGCTTCGGCATCAGCCGGCTGGCGTGGCCTGGCTGCTTTGGCTTACCGGCATTACCGTCGGCTCCGATTCGCTGGCCTATTATGCCGGGCGTCTGTTCGGCAAACGCAAGCTTTGTCCGGCGGTGAGCCCTGGCAAGACCGTGGTCGGTTTTGTCGGCGGCCTGGTGGGCAGTGTCGCGGTTTCCGTGCTGCTTGCGAGGTTTCTGTTTATCGACCACGACCCGCTGGTAATGGGGCTGGCTGCCGCCCTCTTGAGTTGTGTCGGGGTGTTGGGCGATCTCTGCGAATCGGTGATCAAGCGGGCCATGGCGGTGAAGGATTCCGGCTCCATTCTGCCGGGCCATGGCGGCATTCTCGATCGGATCGATTCGCTGCTGTTCACCGCCCCGGTTCTTTACACCCTGGTGCGGT
>JAOUHH010000014.1 GCA_029865195.1 Desulfobulbaceae bacterium | reverse complement strand
GAAAAGATTGCCAACCGCGAGACGGTTATCCTCGATGGCGCCACCGGCACCGAGCTGGAGCGGCGTGGGGTGGCGATGAACAGCGCGGCGTGGAGTGCCGAGGCGATTCTCGGCTCCCCGGAGGTGGTGCGGGTCGTGCATGAGGATTATATCCGGGCCGGGGCGGATATCATCACCAGCAATTCCTTTTCGCTCGCCCGGCACATGCTGGTCCGGGCCGGGCTTGAGGGGCAGTTCCGCCGTCTCAACGCCGACGCGGTGAAGATCGCGCTCAAGGCCAGGGAGGGCGCGAACCGGCCGGTGGCGGTGGCCGGCTCCATCGCCCCGACCACCTTCTGCGATGACCCCAACCTGTGTTATCCGCCCTCCGCCGATGCCTTTGCCTGGTACCGCGAGCAGGCCGAGGTCCTGGCCGAGGCCGGGGCGGACCTCCTGATTATCGAGATGATCGAGGATATCCGGCAGGGGTCGATGGCGGTGGAGGCGGCGTTGCAGACCGGGTTGCCGGTCTGGCTGGGGTTCAGTTGCGTCAAGAACGCGGCCGGCGAGATGATGCTCTGGGAGCAGGGGCACACCCTGCGGGAGGGGGTCGAGGCCATCGCCCAAATCGGCGGGGATGCGGCCTTCATCATGCACACCGAAACGAAAGACGCGGCCGAGGCCTTTGCCATTCTCAAGTCGCGCTGGCAGGGCCGGATCGGCGTCTACGCCCACTCCGGGGTCTTTGTGATGCCGAACTGGCTGTTCACCGATGTGATCACCCCGGAGGAATACGCCGCCGAGGCCGCGAAATGGATCGAGATGGGCGCGCAGATCGTCGGCGGCTGTTGCGGGATCGGCCCCGAGCATATCCGGAGGTTGCAGGCCCTGTCGGCCTGAACCGCCCCCATTACGTGCCGTGCCGGCCCGCGAACCGTGATGGTTGCGGGCCTTGTTGTTTCTGTGGGTTGGGCAGGTGGGAGAATCCGGTTGTCAGGCAGGACGAAACAAGGTAAGGAGGAGGAAGGACGGCAGGGTTTCGCGGCACGAACGACAAACTGGGGGAGGATGCCATGAGATACGCGTTTCGGAATCTGATTTTCGAGGGGGGCGGGGTCAAGGGGATTGCCTATGTCGGGGCCTTGGGGGTCCTCGCCGACCGGCAGATAACCGCCGGGATCGAACGCGTTGGCGGCACCTCGGCCGGGGCGATCAACGCCGTTTTGCTCGGCCTCGGCTATACCCCGCAGGAAACCCAGGATGTCCTCTGGGCGCTCGATTTCAACGACTTCAAGGACGATTCGTGGGGCGTCATCCGCGACGCCGAACGGCTGGTCGAGCAGTATGGCTGGTACAAGGGGGATTTCTTCCGCCAGTGGATCGGCAAGCTCATCGAGCAAAAGACCGGCAACAGCGAGGCCACCTTCGCCGACCTGGAGGCGATGCGGGAGCAGCGTGGCTTCAAGTCGCTGTATCTGGTGGGGACCAATCTCTCGACCTCGTTCTCGGAGGTCTTTTCGGCGGAGCATACCCCAAGGATATGTATCGCCGACGCGGCGCGGATCTCCATGTCGATCCCGTTGTTTTTCGCCGCCAAGCGGAGCATGCGCGGCGATGTCTATGTGGATGGCGGGGTGCTCGACAACTACCCGGTCAAACTCTTCGATCGCAAGAAGTATCTCGACTCGCAAAACTTCGCCGAGCCGGACTACTACCAAAAGATCAATGCCGCGATGGCTGCGGCCGCCCGGCCGGTCTCCGATTATGTCTACAACAAGGAAACCCTGGGTTTCCGCCTCGACACCAAGGAGGAGATCGCCCTCTTCCGCGACCACGCCGAGCCGCCGCACAAGAAGATAGACAACTTCATGGAATATACCCTGGCGCTGATCAACGCCATTGTCGAGGCGCAGCAGAATAGCCATTTACACAGCGACGACTGGGCGCGTACAATCTACATCGACACCCTGGGCGTGAAGACGACGGATTTCGATCTCTCCGACGACAAGAAGCGGGAGCTCGTGCAGTCCGGCAAGGAGGGCGCCCTGCGGTATTTTGACTGGTTCGACGGCGACGAGGCCAAGCCGAACCGGTAACCCGGGGCCTGCCGCAGGTCCAGGCCAACAAGGAGGGGCCGCAGATGCATCATCTTGTAATTATTCCGCTGATAGTTGCCTACACCCTGGTCGGCGCGTTCATCTTCACGGTTGGGGTCATTTGGCTGTCGCTGGTGGGGTGGATCAAGCTGGCGGATGCCGAGCAGCGGCAAAAGTTGTTTAAGTTGCTGCTCGTTGAATTGGTGGTCGGCTGCCTGGCCTTCTTCCTGAATTTCCTTGCCTTCAGTCCGGCCGCCGTTGTCAAACAGGTCGGCGATGAGGCCGTGGCCCAGCATCAGGAGCGGCTCAGGTCGCTGCTGGCGCGGATCGATACCCTGCCCATGGAAAAGGTGCGGGAGGTCGGCTCGACGCTTTCCACCAGTCTTCCCCTCCTCGATAAGGCGATCGTGCCGGAGGGGGCGACGGAGGTTATCCCCATCGAGACGGAGCCCGAGGCCGCTGGCGGCGCGGGGCAGTCCTTGCAGACCGAGGACGATGTCACGGCCGCCTGCAAGGCGGCGTTGGAGGCGGATCATACCGTTGCCAAGGAGATATTGAAGATGCAGGTTGTGCTGGGGGCGCGCAGCGTTGCCGATGTCGACGCCTGGGAAAAACTGATCGGGCCGCCGCTGTAAGAGGGATGCATGCCGGCCGATACAAGCCGGCCAACCGCCAGGGAGCCATGTCATGTCCGCTGCAATCGTTCGGGAAATTCGTATCGATCCGGTGGTGCCGACCCAGTCGGTGCTGATCTCCACCGCCCGCGGCAACCGGCCGCGCCGGGATGAACAGCCGGTTGCGCGCGACATGCGCAGCATAGTGGAGACCTGCCCCTTTTGCCGGGGCAACGAGCATCTCACCCCGCCGGTGGCGATGCAGGTGCCTGCCGCAGGCGAATGGGCGATCCGGGTGGTGAAGAACCCCTATCCGGTCCTGGCCGACGATTTTCTGCCCACCGGGCTGCCCGCCGGCATCCAGCAGGTGATCGAGGGGTACGGGCATCATGAGGTGATCATCGATCATCCCAACCACGGGATCGCCCTCCATCAGTTCACCGAGCGGCATCTGACCACCCTCTTCGGGGTGTACCGGGACCGGATGCGCTTTCTCTACGAGGCCGACCCCCGGATCAAATACATCCTGGTGTTCAAGAACTTCGGCAAGGCGGCCGGCGGCAGCATGGCCCACACTCACAGCCAGCTCATTGCCATGCCCATCGTCCCGCACAACGTGCATGACGAGGTGGAGAGCAGCCGGGAATTTTACCAGCGGCACAACGCCTGCGTGTTCTGCACCCTCATCGACGAGGCGATGACCATGACCACCACCTCCTTTGACCGCCGCGCCGGGGAAAGGAGGCAGGAATACGAAACCGGCCGCTACATCGTCGAACGGGGCGAGAGGTTTGTTGCGGTGAAGCCCTTTGCCAGCCGTTACGAGTGGGAGGTGCATATCCTGCCGGTCCGGCATCAGAGCAACTTCCTGACCACCACCGACGATGAGCTTGCCGATCTGGCCCGGGTGCTCAGCCGCACCATGACGCGGCTGAACGGGGTGGTGGGCGATGTGCAGTACAACTACTTCCTCCACACCGTGCCGCATCTCAAGAACAGTGGTGACTTCGCCGACAGCTTTCACTGGCACCTCGAAATCTGCCCGCGCACCAGCATCCCCTCCGGCTTCGAGTTGGGCTCCGGCCTGTTCGTGAACACCATCAGCCCGGAAGAGGCCGCCGACCGGCTCCGCCAGATCGTGATCCCTGAATAAGCCGGGTTCCCGGACCCTCCCCTGTTTCGCCCGCCCCGTTCTTCCCCTGCAAAAAATACCGCCTGCCCGGCAGGTGTCGCTTTTGTGACGCCGCCCGGAGACGGCAGTTTTTGTCTATCTGGTTGTTTTCTCGTTGTTTGTGTCTGTGGCGCAACTCTTGCAGTAAAAAATATCGGGCAGGGCGGACGCACGGGTGCCCGTTTTTGGCGCCGTCCTGGTGAGATGACGAGAGAAAAGGCATTGTCGTGTTTCGCGCGTTGCCGCCAAAGGAGGGATGTTGCGATGTTGTTCAAGTTCATCATGATGGCTGGGGCTATCCTGCTGTTCCTTGTCTCCGACGTACTGTTCGGCACCACCCTGCTGTCGGCCACGGTCGCCGGCGGGTTGCTGGTGACCGTGGGGCCGCTGCTGGGCGCGGTGCTCGCCTATCGGCTGCCGCCGGTCAAGGCGTTGTGGCTGGATATCATCGATATGTTCACCGAGGAGGAGGAAGCCGACGCCGCCATGATCAAGGAGATCGAGCAGGTGGCCTATATCTGGCAGGCGGATGGGTACCGGGGGCTTGAGAAGGCGACCCGGAAAATCAGCGATCCCTTGCTGCGCATCGGCGTCGGCCTGGTCGCCGATTGCTGCGAGCCTGCCGAGGTGCGTTCGATTCTTGAGCGCCAGTCCCGGCTCTATTTCGCCGGCCGGGCGGCGCAGGGGGGGATTTTCCGCTTTCTCGCCAAGCAGGCGCAGACCTTCGGAATCATTGGCACGGTGATCGGGATGATCATGGCCTTGCGCTCCATCGGCGACCCCATCGCCATCGGCAACGGCATGGCCGTTGCCTTGTTCTCCACCCTGTTCGGGCTGCTGTTGGCCAATCTCGTCTACCGGCCGCTGCACGGGAAGTTCAAGGAGCTGCTGCGCCGCGAGTACAAGAGCCAGTTGTTGATCATGGATGGTGTCAACTATTTGGCAACCGGGAAATGCTCACGCGCCATCGCCTATCGTCTGCAGCCCTTTCTCGAGGTGGAGGAGGCGCCGTTGGCCGACGGCAACGGCCTGCTGCATGGGCAGTTGCATCGCTTTGCCGCGTAAGGGGGGGTAAAAACAGCGGTATTGCCGTGAGTTGCGCGGCAACTGCCGCTTGACTCACGAAAAAGGGATGGCTAGCATGGAAGTGGAGCCGTGCCGTTTGGCACACACCTGAGCAACCCGCAGGAGGAGTCCGCCATGGCCACGAGAGAAAAAAGAACCCCGCTGACGATGTTCGCCGCCATCTCGGACGGCAGCCGTGTTTACGAAGGGATCGTGATCAACGTCTCCCGGGATGGGCTGATGATGAAGGAGATTCCGGAGAAATTCGATTTTTACGCCGAGAAGTATACGGCGGTGATCAGCCAGCAGGACAAGCACTTCAAGTTTTTCCTGGCCCCCCGTTGGTCGAAGACGACGGGGATCTTCAAGGAGATAGGTTTCAGGATCATCTCCCCCCCTCTTGAGTGGATCCGCTTTATCAACAAACTGCTGGGCGAGGAGATGGTGTTGCCTCCTTCCCATCTCCCCTGAACGCAGGGAGCCGTCGCGTTCAGCGTCGAAACTACCAGCCCCAGAGCAGGTTGCGCAGCACCCAGCCCACCAAGCCGTTCTCGTGCTCGACCTTGACCCAGCCGTCCTTGCCCTTTTCCAGGGTCTTGAACACCACGCCGTAGTTGGCCTTGCCGATCAACTTGTAGCTGGTGCCGGGGCCGCTGCGGATGTTGACCACCTTCTTCTTGACGATCAGGTGGGGGGTGCGATTGACAAGGCTCTTGTAGATCCAGCCCACGTCGCCTTCGAAATCGGAAACCTTGTACCACTTGCCCTTGCTGTCCAATACCTGGAGCGGATAGCCGTCACCCAACTCCCAGAGGATTGCCTGATCATCCCCCGGCCCGGAGCGCATGTTGACGCGGTCGCCGGCAACGCTTACCAGTTGGATGGCGTTGGCCGTGGTGGCGGAGATAAGGATCAAGACAATTCCCAGAAACAACCGTTTCACTGTTTTCCTCCTGCTGGTGTCGCCTGCGTGATTTTTGCAACGGATCAGCCGGTCTTTTCCGTCGTGGCGAGGCGTTTGCCGCGGGTGCCGGTGAGGGGCAGGCCGCAGAATTCGAGGGAGATGGCGTCAAACTTACAGGCCTGATGCATGCAGGCCAGACATGTGATGCACTCGGTGTCGTCGGGGGACTCGTTGAATTTGACCCCCATGGGGCAAACCTGATGACAGGCGTTGCAGTTGGTGCACTTGTGTTCGTCCAGGCGGAGCCGGACGGCCCGCACCTTGCCGAACAGGGCGTAGAACGCGCCCAGCGGGCAGGCCACCCGGCAAAAGGGCCTGCTTGCCATCACCGCCCAAGCTATAAATGCAGTCATGATAACAAATTTACCGAAAAAGAGAAAGCCGATGGTTTCCCGCAGGCCAGGTTGCAGGATGAGCAAGGGGATGCCGGCCTCCAGGGTGCCTGCCGGGCAGACGTATTTGCAGAACCAGGGCGCGCCGAGACCGAATTCATCCACCGCCAGCAGCGGCAGGAGGATAACGAAGAAAAGCAGGATCGCAAACTTCAGGTGGCGCAGGCCGCGCGGGATCTCGAACTTGGGCGAGGGCAGCTTGTGCAGCAGTTCCTGGAAGAAGCCGAAGGGGCAGGCCCAGCCGCAGATCATCCGCCCGAGGAGGCCGCCCATCAGCCCCATGGCGCCGACGATGTACCAGCCGAAGAAATACTGGCCGGAGGCGATGGCGAGGCGTACGCCGCCCAGCAGCTGCTGAAGGGCGCCCAGCGGGCAGCAGGTGGTGGCGGCGGGGCAGGAGTAGCAGTTGAGGCCGGGGGCGCAGAGCACCTTCAGCGGCCCCTGGTAGATGTTGCGGGTCCACGGGAAGAGCCAGTAGCCGTTCATCAGGAAACCGGCGATGACCTGCACCCATTTGCGTACAAACTCCATCAGCCGACCCCGATGCAGCTCAGGCAGATCTGCCGGGCCTGTTCGAGCACCCGGCCCGGCTCGTCGATGGCGATGCCGACCAGCAGCAGCGCCAGAAAGAAAAGGCTCAGCCAGAGCGGGGCCTTCTGGAGGGGGTGGTCGGGTTTGCGTCCCGGCTTACGTTCATTTGCCATGCGGTTATATCCTTCTGCGGTCGAATGGAAGGCGCGGCGGCGATCAGGCCAAACGGCGGTGGACCGCCGCCTGCTTGTCGCCGAGACCGATCTGTTTGTCCCGGCGGTCGTCGATGACGATCTGGGTCATCACCCGTTGCGCGCCGGCGGCAAACGGGATTTCGTGCAGCCTGGCCGCGAGTTCCAGGAGCCTCGGAATCTCGCCCTCGATGATAGTGCCCATGTCATGGAGCTGAAAGGGTATCTTCTCGGCGGCCAGCATTCGCTGCATGGCCGCGACATGGTCGCCGACGCTGGTGGTTGCGGTGCCGAGCGGCACAACGGTGATCTGGAGGAGGGCCATACGCTTCGTCCTTCTTCCCCGGTGGGCTTCGCCGTCAGTCCTGCGGCCGGGCGTCGTCGGCGAGTTCTTCGCCGAGGGCATCCGGGTCTGGGCTGTTGTAATAGATGATATTCTTCAGGTGGTAAAAGCTGTCCAGATCGATTTCGCTGAAGTGCAGGCCGACGCCGTCGTCCAGCACCCGCACCACCTCGCCGCGCATCTGCAGGGAAAGGTCGCTGGAGGTGCCGCTCAGGTGCAGCGAAAGCTCGCAGCGGTCACCCTTGGCGCGGGGGCCGGTCACCCCCATGACAAAGACCCCCTTGAGGCTCAAGTCGCGGGTTTCGCAATGCGCGAAGGTTTTGTCATGGAAACGGACGGTGATCGTGGTGTGGAACGGTACCCTGGTGTTGTGTCTTTTTTCAGCAGCCATTGTCAGTCCTCTCGTCGCGGAGGGGTTTACTCCGCGACCATGGTTAAAAAACCTTCGCGCCTCAGGAATTCAGCCACGTTCAGGAGCGGCAGGGAATCCCCGTCCAACAGCCAGGCGGTGCCGGCGATATCGCCGTTTTTCCCCTTGCGGAATTTGACCATCGCCGAAGCCTCGTCGGCGATGGCGGAGCAAAAGACCGCACCGTGCCAGTTGTCGTGGCTGAGCACCAGTACGCCGCTGGCCTGTTCATCCGGCAGTTCCGGCAGCCCCAGCCCCTGCGGGGTGATCACCGGCAGGGCCAGTTTTTTCAGTTGCCGATCCTTCATCGCTGCCAGCGGCCCGCAAAATTGACCGGCCAGTCCCTGCATCATCCGGGAAAAATCGGCGAGGCCGATCCGGCCGGTATGCAGGTAGGAGGAGAGTTTGCCCGCCTTGAGCGGCCGGATCAAGGCGATCTGTTCTTCCGGCACCAGCAGCTGCGTCGTGCCGATGACGAGCCGCCGGACCGGTGTTTCCTCGCAGGCCACCGCTTCATATTGCTTCTGGCTGCCGCCGCTGACGGGCCGCTCGGATGGGGCGACCGCCGCGTCCGGCGGCTGCTTGGTCATCTGATCCAGAATGGCGCGGAGGCGGCCCGTGGTTATGGGTTCGCCGTCCCCGGCGAGTACCACCGTCTCTTCGAGAAAACGTTGCAGGGCGATGGTGGAGCCGTCTTTTCTGCTCAGGATCAGCCGCAAGCGGCTCAATAGCTGCTCCGTCGCATAGCTTGCCTTGGTCGGTTCCGCAGGCAGGCCCGGGGGGGCCGTTTCCGTGTCCGCCGGGGCGGGCGGCGCGGCGGCCTCTTGCCTGCCATCCGTCTCGGCCGGGGGGCGCTCCCTGCTGTCCTGCACCTTTTGCTTGAGACTGTTGTAACGCTTGAAGATCCGCCGGAACAACTCCTCTTCGTGTTCTGGGTTGTAGTCGCGCTCCTCGTAGAGGCTGACGATATGGGCCATGGTTTCTTTCAGGAAATCGATGGTCGCAGGCGGCGTTTCCTCCCGTTTTTTCATGTAGACGACCACGCTCTCCGCCATGGCCAGGATGGCCAGCATCCCCTTGCGGGTGTTGAAGCGTGTCTTCAGACAGGCGAACGCGGCCTCGATGGATTCCAGCCGTCGCGGCGACAGCCGCCAGTCCTGGGCCAGAATCTCCGCCTTCAGGCGCTGGATCGATTCATCTATGGATAAAATCAACGTGTACTCTCCCAAAAGGCCGGCATCTCTTGTGCCGCAAGCCTGGCCCTTGCTTCATGTTCTGCGGGATGTCGCGGCAATGCCCTCCTGCGCGGCGCGGCCATGCAAAAGAGAGTGGAAGAGTGCAAAAGAGTACGTAAGGCTGTATAGTACATCATGCAGTTTTTTCCGTTACATTGCAACCGGACCGGGGGGCGGCCGGCAAGTTCCGGCCATCACCATACCCTCTTTTCGACCACTGATAAATAACCAAGTTGCGGGCTTCTGTCCGCAACTTTTATCACAGTTTTCACGGAACCCGCATGTTCTCTCCCCTCGCCTTTCTTGCCCTCCTCCTCGGCGCGCTGGTCGGCAGCTTCCTCAATGTGGTCATCCTGCGGCTGCCCGACGAGGACGCCTCCATCGTCCTGCCCGCGTCGCATTGCCCGCACTGCCGGACGCCGCTGCGCTGGTACGAGAATGTGCCGGTGTTCAGCTTTCTCTTTCTCGGCGGCCGTTGCCGGACCTGCCGGGCGGCCATCTCCTGGCAGTATCCGCTGGTGGAGGCGGCGATGGCCTTGCTGTCGCTGGCCCTCTTCCGCCGTTTCGGCCTGAGCCCGGCCTTCGGCATCTATTTTCTGTTCGTCGCCGCCCTGCTGGTGGTGATCTTCATCGACCTCAAGCATCAACTGATCCCGGATCGCATCTCGCTGCCCGGCATCGCCATCGGCTTTGCCGCCTCCTTTGTCAGCCCCTTTGTTTCCTGGCAGGACGCGGGGCTGGGGCTCCTCATCGGCGGCGGCATCCTCTACGGCATCGCCTTGGGCTATTACCTCCTGACCCGGCGGGTGGGGATGGGCGGCGGCGATATCAAGCTGCTGGCGATGATCGGCGCCTTCCTCGGTTGGCAATCCCTGCCGTTCGTGGTGTTCAGCAGCTCGGTGCTGGGCAGCCTCGCCGGCCTCGGGCTGATGCTCAAGCAGCGGCAGGGCGGCAAGACCATGATCCCCTACGGGCCGTTTCTGTCGGTGGGGGCGTTGTTGTATCTCTTCTTTCGGGAACAAATCCTGGAGCTGATCGTACTCTGGCTGCGTGTTGCCTAGCGCGTGTCGGCAGGAACGGGGGACGGCGTGGAAAAGGGAAGCGGACAAGCGGATGCCGGGGATGCCAGGGTGCTGGTCGTCGATGACGACCCCATGCTCAGGGGCATGCTCAACGAGCTCCTCACCGGCAACGGCTATCGGGTGACCGTGGCCGGGGACGGCCGCGAGGCGCTGGCCCTGCTTGAAGGCCAGCCTTTCGACCATCTGCTCACCGACATCAATATGCCGGAGATGGACGGGCTGGCCCTGCTGGAGGCGGTGCAGGCCCGAGGGCTGCAGGTGCCGGTGACGGTGGTTTCCGCCTACAGCGACATGGAGAACGTGGTGCGGGCCTTCAGGCTGGGGGCCAGCGATTTCATCGCCAAGCCTTTCCGCTCCGAGGAAGAGGTGCTGCTCACCCTGCAAAAGGTGGCGGCGAAGCACCGGCTGGAACGCGATAATGCCCGGCTGCGGGAAGAGCTGCGGGACCGTTATCTCTTCGGCAATATCGTCGCCAAGAGCCGGGCGATGACCGACATCTTCGCCACCATCGGCAAGATCGCCGACTACCACACCACGGTGCTGATCACCGGGGAGTCCGGCACCGGCAAGGAATTGATCACCCGCGCCATCCATTACAACAGCAATCGCAAGCACCGGCCGCTGGTCAGCATCAACTGCGGCGGCATCCCCGCCAACCTGCTCGAGAGCGAGTTGTTCGGGCATGCCAAGGGCGCCTTTACCGACGCCCATCGCGCCCGCAAGGGGTTGTTCGAGGAGGCCAACGGCGGCACCCTGTTTCTGGACGAGATCGCCGAGTTGCCGCTGGCGCTGCAGGTCAAACTGCTGCGGGCCCTGCAGGAGGAGGAGATCCGGCCCCTTGGCGACAGCCGCTCCATCAAGCTGGATGTGCGGATCATCGCCGCCACCGCCCGGAACCTCAAGGCCGAGGTGGCGGCCGGCCGCTTCCGCGAGGATCTCTACTACCGGATCAATGTCCTGCCCATCGCGGTGCCGCCGTTGCGTGAGCGCAAGGAGGATATCCCCCTGCTGGCCGCGCATTTTCTCAAGAAATACAACCGGCGGATGGGGTTGGATGTGGCGCGGATGGAGCCGGACTGCCTGCAGCGGTTGTTGGCCTACGATTGGCCGGGCAACGTCCGCGAGTTGGAAAACGTCGTCGAGCGTACCATGGCCCTTGCCGATGGCCCCACCCTGACCGTTGGTGACCTGCCGCCGGAGTTGCGCGATCCCGCCGCCGCTCCTGGCGGGGAACGTTTCCATCCGGCCGGCTATTCGATCAAGAAAAACTGCAAGACCCTGGAGCGGCGGCTCATCGTCCGGGCGCTTGCTGAAACCGGCGGCAACAAGACCAGGGCGGCGGCGCTGCTCGAAATCAGCATCCCGGCCCTGCTCTATAAGATCAAGGCATACGGGATAGGGTCGCCCGAGAAGTAACTCGGGGCGGCTGGCCGTGCCCTGACCGGGAAAAGGTTGCGCGGCGGGATGCCCGCGTGATAACGTTTCCTGTATATTGCTAAATCCCGCCGTATCCCCGTTGGCCCTTTTAAAAACGAGATTCCTTGCATGGACAACTTCGAGATCGATGACTGCAATGCCGAACGCCCGGCCCAGCTATACTCCATGGAGAAGTTGTGCGGGAGTGGCGAAAACGTTTTTGTCCAGGGCGAGGAAACCCGCGAGATGTATATCCTTCTCGATGGGCGGGTCAGTGTGACCGTGGATGGGATGGAACTGGCGGTGATCGAGGAGCAGGGCAGCTATTTCGGGGAAATGGCGAAGCTGCTCGATCTGCCCCGCACCGCGACGGTGAAGACCCTCACCCCCTGCCGGCTGCTGGTCATCCAGGAGGATGTGGTGGAGGAGTTTCTCGCCCATTCACCCAATCTTGGCTTCAAGCTCGCCAAGATCCTCGCCGCCCGCCTCAAGGAAACCACCAACGATCTGGTCGAGATGAGTCAGCTGGTTTCCATGGGGCACAAGGTTTCCGGCAAGGTGTATGCAAAGCTGCGGGAGTACAAGGAGCAGTCGTCGGGGGTTAAGCGGGTTTACGGCGAGGTCCACAAGGCGTTACGCCAGTACGGGGAGAAATCCAAAAAGGCCGTGGTCAGCGTTACCCGGAAAGGCACCCCCGCAGAACCGGCGGCAAAGGACCGGCAGAGTACCTATACCGAGAAATACAGTTGTTTCTTTCATCCCCCGGCGCAGGTCATCAATTGCCATTCCCTGAAGTTCAAAACCCAGATCGTCCATCCCAACGCTTTTGATGTCATGGTCTATAAGGCGGCGGTGCCGGAGCAGGATTATTGCAACTATATGCTCATCGAGGTGCAGATCTGTCCCGAATGCTATTTCGCCACCAACTATTTCAAACATTTTTACCCGGTGGGCACCGAAGGGGTCATGCCCAGGGAGTTCAAGAACCGGATCATCGCCCAGGTGCAGGCCCAGAAAGCGGAGCGGGAGGCAATCTTCAAGAAGATGAGCGGTGCGCCTGCGGACAGCCTGCTCCGGACCCACGAGGATGCCATTCTGGCCTTTGAACTGGCGGCAGCCTCATACAAGGCCATCGCCATGGCCCATAAGGAGCCCCACGGGATGTCGCTCTACCGGGTAGGCAATTTTTATCTGAAAGCCGCCCATCTCTGCTCCGAGCTTGGCGATCTGGTGCGGGAAGAGGACTATTTGCAGCTGGCCATCGGCTATCTGGAAAAATCCTATGCGACCCTCTCCGGCCCCTGCCTGTACCGGGTTTCGCTGCAGATTCTCGCCCTCTATATCTATTTCGAGGATTTTCAACATGCTGCCCAGTATCTGCAAGCGATGAACAAAATCTCCGCGACTACCGTCGTCAACGAGCAGCAGATGAAGGTGTTGATGAAGTACCTGGATATGATCAGGGATTACTGGCAGGACCGGGAAAATCGTACCCGTTCCAATCTGACTCGCTCCATGCTCTAGTCCGAGCCGTTTTCAGAGCAGCGGCGAGATCCCTTTCCACAATGCGGAGAACTGCTCGCGGAGCAGCTTGCTGTCGCCGCCGCTCTTCCCCGCCTGTTCGATGGCGCGGGCCAATTGCGCCCACTCGGTAAAGCCCAGGTTGGCGAGAAGTCCCACCAGGCCATGCACGGCCATGATTACCTCTTCCATATTGTTGTCGTTCAGCCCTTGCTCCGCCGCGGTCATCTGTTCGGCAATCTGCGCGTGTGAGGCTTGCAGCAGGATGTCGATCTTTTCCGGTGCGAGATGATAGGCGTCGTGCAGGTGTGCGCGGGCGGCCTCTTCGGTGGCGGGGGGCATGCCCTTATCCTTGCCGGCTGCATTTTTTTCAGCCGTGTTGTTGGCGGCCGTTTTCGAGTGCATCACCTTCGCGTGTTTTTCGATGACCGCAAAGATGTCTTCAGGCTGGAACGGCTTGGTGATATAGCCGTCCATGCCGGCCGCCAGGCACCGTTCGCGGTCGCCGACCATGGCATGCGCGGTCATCGCCAGCACCGGAAGCCGACCGCCGGCAAGTCTTTCCTTGAGCCGGGCGGCGAGCGTGGGCGGGCAATCGACCACCTCCACCGCCTCTCCCCCCTCGCATTGCCGGATGATGGCGGTGGCGGTCAACCCGTCCATGCGCGGCATCTGCACATCCATCAGCACCAGATCGAAGGCCTCTCCGGCCAGTGCTTCCAGCGCCTCGATGCCGTTGCCCACCGCGACGACGGCGTGGCCCGCCTCCTCGAGGAGGATCTGGGCCAGTTCGCGGTTGACCGGGGTGTCCTCCACCACCAGCAGCCGCAGCGGGTTGCGGCTCATCCGTTCTTCCTTGGCCGTGGTCAAGGCGCGGTGGCGGTCGGCGTGGCAGCCCTTGCCGGCGAGGATCGACTGCACCGCCTCGGCCAAGGCCTTCCGCGCGACCGGCCTGGCGACGCAGAAGTCGATGCCGCGGCGGGTGCAGTCGCCGCAAACGATCTTGTCGTTGGTCGCCAGCACCGCGATGACCGCCGGCTGTTTTGCCAGTTTGTCCGTCATTGCCGCCAGCAGTTTGAGGTCGGCGTCATTACTGGCGGCGCGGTTGATGATCAGGAGCCGGAATGGACGGCCTTCCTGCTCGGCGCGGAGCAGTTCCGCCAGCGCGGTGTCTTCGTCGTCGGCGGTGATGGCCGGGAAGCGCCATGCGGTGAAGGTTTCGTGCAGAACGCGGCGGCCCAGGGGGTGATTGTCCACGATCAGGACCGGCGAGGTCTGGGGTTCCGGGTCCTGGAAGAGCATCGGCTGTGCGGGGGCCGTGTCCAACAGGAAGGATATCTCGAAGAGAAAGGTGCTGCCCTGGGTCGCGGGTTCGGGGTCGACAAGGCGGATCTGGCCGCCCATCAGCTCGACCAGTCGTTTGCAGATGGCGAGCCCCAGGCCGGTGCCGCTGTAGTCGCGGGAAACGCTGTTGTCCACCTGGGTGAAGCGTTCAAAGATGGTTTCCCGCTGCGCCTGGGCAATGCCGATGCCGGTATCGGTGACCAGAAAGCGCAGGGTGACCCCGGTGTCGGTTGCCGCCGCCGGTTCGATGGTGACGGCGACATGACCCGTTTCGGTGAACTTGATGGCGTTGCCGACCAGATTGAGCAGGATTTGTCGCAGGCGCAGCGGATCGCCGATCAGGGCGGTGGGTACCGTCGCCGGCAGGATACAGAACAGCTCCAGACCCTTTTCGTGGGCCTTGGCGGCCAGGGTCTGGACCGTTGATTCCACGGTTTTCCTGAGATCAAAACTGGCCGCCTCGATGGCCAGCTGGCCCGCTTCCATCTTGGAGAAATCCAGGATGTCGTTGAGCAGCCCGAGCAGGGCGTTGGCGGAATCCTGCACCGTTTTCAGGTAGTATCGCTGCTGCTGGTTGAGCGGGGTCTTCAGCGCCTGCTGGTTCATGCCGATGATGGCGTTCATCGGCGTACGGATCTCGTGACTCATGTTGGCCAGGAACACCCCCTTGGTGTGGTTGGCCTCCTCCGCTTCTTCCTTGGCACGGGTAAGCTCTTTCTGCATGCGCAGCATGGCGAGATAACCACCGATCATTTCCGCCGTCATCCAGAGGAAGCGGACGTCTTCCTTTTGCCATTCGCGGTCGTGCTGAGTGTCGTCAAAGCCGATGAAGCCGGTCCACCGCCCCCGGACCGAGATCGGCAGCACAAGAATGGAGCGGATTCCTTGAGCGGCGAGCAGTGCCTGCTCCTGTTGTGGGAACGAGTTGATCAGGCCGTTGATCATGTTGCCGCGGGACAACTCCTCCTGCCAGCGGAGAAAGCCGTGGCGGTAAGGAAGATGCTGCAGCGCCGGGTTGTCAATTTCCGCGGACACCCCTTCCGCGCAGGCCTCGAAGGTCTGACGCATGCAAAGGCCATCCTGCGGGTCGTCAAAATTTTCAAAGAAGTAAACCCGGCTGGCTTCAGAGGCTTTCAGCAGATGGTGCAGGCACTGTTCGAGAGCGTCATGGACGGTCAGGTTGCCACTGAGCAGGATGTGTGAGCAGGCGGTAAGCCCCTCCTCGTGACGCAGTTTAACGGCGAGGGTATCGGTGACCTTTTTCTTGTCGGTGATGTCCTGGACGGTGCCGACCATCTTTCGGGGAACGGCGGCGGCATCGTAAAATACCTCTGCCCGTTCCTGGACCACCCGGATCGCGCCAGTGGGCAGAACGATACGGTGTTCGATGTCATGGCGAACCTTGTCGGCGATCGCGGCCTGATGTGAGCGGTCGACTGCGGCGCGGTCGTCAGGGTGGACAGCGGCCAGAAACGCCTCGTAGGTGGCCCCGAATTCCTGAGGGGTGAGGCCGAAGATGCGATAGATTTCATCGGACCAGGTCAGGGTGTCAGAGTCGATGTGGTAGGTCCAGCTGCCCAGCTTGGCGATGCGTTGTGCCGCTTTGAGATTCTCTTCGCTTTGTTTGAGGTCCCGGTAGAGGAGATTGAAAGGGTTGGTCAGACAGGTTTCAACGATTGCCTTGTAGATCAGGTAGAAGGAGACGATTTTGAAGTAATGGCCGATCAGATTGGAAAAGCCGTAATTGCTGATGTAGAAGGTGAAGGCGATCTCCGAGACGATGGTGCAGAAGAGCGCCCAGGAGAGAAATCGGTAGACCGTAGGCGCGAATTTCTCCCGGTTTCTGTTGAGCAGGAAGATATTGAGCAAAAGAATGGCGGAGATGATGTATTCGCTGACCTTTTTGAAGGGGGTCAGGCCGTGTCCCTCGACAAAGCATTCGGGAAAGATCTTCCAGACGAAGATGGAGCCGATCAGAAGGGCGCAGACGATGAAAAAGGCCCAGAAGAGGAAAGAGGGGTCGAATTTTCGCCGGTTGCCAAGAAAGAGGAAGGCGGCGAGGAGGCTCAGGCTTTCCAGGTAGCGGGCGGCAATCCACAGCTGATTGGCGTAGTAGTCGTAGTCGGTGAAGATCGGCATGCCCTTGTACGCCAAGGTGTGGAGCAGATCCATGCCGCCGATGAAGAGGTAGGCGATGCCGATAAAGGTGATGTACTGATTGGGCAGGTGTCGCCTGGAATTCCAGGCGATCAGGAACAGGGCGAAGGCCACGGCAATGCTGAAGATTTCCGAAAAGGAGTGGAAGAGCAGATAGTCGTAGAGGCTGGTGAGGTACAAGCCGACGATAATGGCTGTAACTCCTGCGCCGGACAATAATTTTTTGGACAGCTGGATCACTTCGACGGTTCCTGTGGCGGTTATTCTTCAAGCAGGGGTAAAGGAGATTCGGGACGGGGCGGCGTTAACAAATACCGGTTACTGGTCGGATTTCAATGCAGTTCACGAGTTATTACGCGGCGGTGGTAGGTGGAGCGCCGGCATCGTTTCCCCCACGGAAGCGCTGCCACCCCATCAGTGCTGCCCCCCCAGGCAGCCTCGGCCACGTAGCTCGATGTAAATAGGTATTATAGTAAATTTATCAGTACGAAAGTAACCGGATTTGCGAGAGGTGGGAATGGGGGGAACTACCTATTTTAGGAAAACATACCAAATTATCCGCTACAACAGGCCTTCCTTCTTGAGATGCACCTGCAACACCGAGATGGCGGCCGGGGTTATCCCCGAGATCCGGGAGGCCTGCCCCAGCGACAGCGGCCGCACCCTGGCGAGTTTTTCCACCGCCTCGTTGGAGAGCCCGGCCAGCCCCTTGTACACCATATCCTCGGGCAGCCGCACCTCCTCCAGCCTTTTGAACCGCTCCACCTGCTCAAGCTGGCGGCGGATGTAGCCCTCGTACTTCACCTCCAGCCGCACCGGCTCCCGCACGGCCTCTGTGATGGCGATCTCGGCGCCCAGCACCGCGGCGAGATCGTCAAAATCGATCTCCGGCCGTCGCAACAGATCGGCAAGGGAGGCGGGCTGTTTGAGCTCGGTGCTGCCCAGGGCGAGCAGCCGCTCGTTGATCTCGGCGGTGGGGGTGAGGATGGTGCGGTTGAGCAGGCCCATCCCTTCGTTGATGCCGCGGAGCTTCTCCTCGAAGGCGGCAAAGGTGGCATCGTCCACCAGCCCGATCTGCCGGCCGATACCGCGCAGCCGCTGGTCGGCGTTGTCTTCCCGCAAAAGCAGCCGGTATTCGGCCCGGGAGGTGAAGAGGCGGTAAGGTTCCTTGGTGCCGCGGGTGACCAGGTCGTCGATCAGGACGCCGATGTAGGCCTGGGAGCGGTCGAGGATCAGCGGCTCTTCGCCCCGGCCGTGCTTCATCGCGTTGATGCCGGCGATCAGCCCCTGCGCCGCCGCCTCCTCGTAACCGGAGGTACCGTTGATCTGGCCGGCCAGATAGAGGCCGCCAATCCGTTTGGTTTCAAGTGAGGGCTTCAGTTCCAGAGGATCGACGTAGTCGTACTCGATGGCGTAGCCGGGCCGGATCACCTTGGCGTTTTCAAGCCCCTTGATGCTGCGGATCATCGCCAGCTGCACGTCCATCGGCAGGCTGGTCGGCACCCCGTTGGGATAGACCTCGACGGTGTCGAGTCCCTCCGGCTCCAGGAAGATCTGGTGCCGTTCCTTGTCCGGGAAGCGCATCACCTTGTCCTCGATGGAGGGGCAGTAGCGGGCGCCGACCCCCTCGATGATCCCGGTGTACATGGGCGAGCGGTCGGTGCCGGCGCGGATGATGGCGTGGGTTTCCGGGTTGGTGTAGGTGATGTGGCAGGGCAGTTGCGGCAGCGCGGGCTTGCCGGTGCTGCTGAAGGAAAAGAGGCTGGCCGGCTCGTCGCTGGTCTGGGCCTCGAGTTCCGAGTAATCGATGCTGCGGCTGTCCAGGCGCGGGGTGGTGCCGGTCTTCATCCGGCCCATGGTAAAGCCCAGTTCGCGGAGATGCTCGGGGAGTTGCAGCGACGGCGCGTCGCCCATCCGGCCGGCCGGGAAGGATTTGAGGCCGATGTGGATGAGGCCGTTCAGGAAGGTGCCGGTGGCGATGACCACCGCCCGGGTGTGCAACACCTCGGCCAGCGAGCTGACCACGCCGGTGACCTCGCCGTTCTCCACCAGCAGCCGGTCGATGACGGTCTGGAGGATGTCGAGGTTTGGCTGCCCCTCAACCACCTCCTTCATCCGCAGCCGGTAGCGGAGGCGGTCGGCCTGGGCGCGTGACGACCAGACCGCCGGACCCTTGCTGGTATTGAGGCGGCGGAACTGGATGCCGGTGGCGTCGATGTTCTTGGCCATCTCGCCGCCCAGGGCGTCAATCTCTTTGACAAGGTGACCCTTGGCCAGGCCGCCGATGGCCGGGTTGCAGGACATGGCGCCGATGGTGTCGACGTTGATCACGCAGAGGGCGGTTTTGCAGCCCATCCGGGCCGCGGCCAGGGCGGCCTCGCAACCGGCGTGGCCTGCGCCCACCACCACCACGTCATATCGGTTTTCGGTGTTGTTCATGGCTATCTATTCCTGCCGCGGCTGGGCTCACGCCGCGGCCTTTGGTTCATGCGATCGTAATGTCCAGCGCCAGACCGGCTTTCTGGCCATGTGCCAGAAGTCCGGGGTCAGCAGCACCGCCACCGTGTAGAGCTCCAGGCGGCCGGCCAGCATGCAGAAGCTCAGGATGATCTTGGCCAGGGGCGGCAGATGGCCGAAGTTCTGCGCCGGGCCGACCAGGTGGAGGCCGGGGCCGATGTTGTTCAAGGTGGCGACCACCGCCGTGGTGCCGGTGACCAGGTCAACCCCCAGGCCGGTGACCACTAGGCTGGCGAAGAGAAAGAAGCCGAGGTAGAGGGCAAAGAAGCCGAGGATGGAGATCATCACCTCCTGCGGCACCTTGACATGCCCCATCTTGATCACCCCCACCGCCCGGGGATGGACCAGGGAGCGGAGCTGCAGGCGGGCGTACTTGAAGAAGAGCAGAAAGCGCACCACCTTGATGCCGCCGCCGGTGGAGCCGGCGCAGCCGCCGACAAACATCAGCGACACCAGCAGCACCTTGCAGACCGCCGGCCACTGGTCGAAGTCGGCGGTGCCGAAGCCGGTGGTGGTCATGACCGTGTAGACATTGAAGAGGGCGGTGCGCAGATTCTCGCCGAGGTTGGTGTAGGTCTGGTAATACCAGTTGGCAACCATCAGGATCAGCACCGAGGCCCCGCTCAAGATGACGTAGAGGCGGAATTCCTCGTTCTGCCAGTAGGCTGCGAAGCGGCCGCGGAGGCCATGGTAATGGAGGGTGAAGTTCACCCCGGCGAGGAACATGAAGACGATGAGCACCGACTCGATATAGACGGACTGGAAATGGTTGATGCTGGTGCTGTGGGTGGAAAAGCCGCCGGTGGCCAGGGTGGCGAAGGAGTGGCAGACGGCGTCGAAGAAGGTCATGCCGCCCAGCATCAGGAGCAGGGTTTCGACGATGGTGAAGAGGAAGTAGGCGCTCCAGAGGATGCGGGCGGTGTCCTGGATGCGGGGGGCGAGGCGGTCCTTGGTGGGGCCGGGCATCTCTGCCTGAAAGAGCTGCATGCCGCCGATGCCGAGGAGCGGCAGCACCGCCAGCGAGAGGACGATGATCCCCATCCCGCCCATCCAGTGGGTCATCGCCCGCCAGAAGAGCACGCTTTGCGGCAGCACCTCCACCTGGGTGAGGATGGTGGAGCCGGTGGTGGTGAACCCGGACATCGATTCGAAGTAGCAGTCGATGAAGGAGGGCATCTCGCCGCAGAAGTAGTAGGGCAGCGCGCCGATGAAGGCGAAGAGCGCCCAGCTCAAGACCACCACCGCGAAGCCGTCGCGGTAGCCCAGTTCCTGCTCCGGCAGGAACAGCGCGACCATCGTACCGCCCAGGGTGGCCCCGCAGGCGGCGCAGAGCAGGAACATCGATACCATGCCGTCGTCGAAGTAGAGGCTGAACGGGATCGGGGTCAACAGCGTCAGCGACAGGACGATGAGCAGTTTGCCAAGGATGTTGAGGACGCCACCGGTGCGCATTGTTATTCGTACCCTTTGAAAATCGTCTGATTACGGTCCGGCCGGGCAGAGGGGCAGGCAAGCCAGGGCCCCCGGACCGGCATGGTTTCAGGCAAAGGTCGCCTCGATCACCTGCTGCGCCTCCTTGGTGAAGAAGACCACCAGCGAGTCGTCGGCCTCCACCGTGGTTTCGCCGGAGGGGATGATCACCTCGCTGCCCCGGACAATGGCGCCGACGATGGAGCCGCGCGGGAAATAGAGAGATTTGATCGGCATTCCCCGGAATTTTTCGCTGTCCGGCACCTTCAGTTCCACCACCTCGGCGTCGCTGCCCAGCAGGGTCGCCACCGAGACGATGGAACCGCCGCCGCGGACAAAGCGCAGGATCATGTTGGCCGCCACCAGGCGCGGGCTCAAGGCTACGTCGATGCCGAGCTTGCCGAGCATCGGGATGAAATCGGGCCGGGTGATATGGGTGATGCATTTTTTGGCCCCGTGGTGCTTGGCGAGCAGGCTGGAGAGGATGTTGGAGGTGTCGCTGTTGGTGACCGAGATCACCAGGTCGGCCTGATCGATGCCCTCGTCAAGGAGATCGTGGGATTCAAGGCCGTCGAAGTTGAGCACCACCGTATCGTCGAGCAACTCGGTTACCGTTTTGCAACGGCGGGGGTCCTTCTCCACCAGCCGCACGTCGATGCCCTTTTCCTCAAGCTGCCGCGCCACCTTGCAGCCGATGCTGCCGCCGCCGATGACGAAGGCTCGGTTCGGGGCCTTGCTGGTGCAGTTGAAGAGGAACGGCTCCACGGCGGTGATGTCGTTTTTTCGCACCACGATATAGATCTTGTCGCCCACCTCGACCTTGTCGTTGCCGCGCGGGATGATGGTGGTGGCGCCACGGGTGATGGCGGCGATGACGAAGCGCAGGCCGCTTTCTGCGGTTTTGAGCTGCTCCAGCGGAACACCGATGCAAGGGTTGCACTCCTGCACCACGTAGCCCAGCAGCACCACATGCCCACCGGCGAACTCCGCTACCTCGAAGGCCTCGGAGAAGATCGCCAGCCGGACGATCTCGTCGGCCATGGCGTGATCGGGGCTGATCAAGAGGTCGATGCCCAGCGCCTTCTCGCTTAAGGCCGAATCCTTGCTGTAGAAATCCTCGTTGCGGACCCGGGCGATCCGGGTCTTGACGTTGTACTGCTTGGAGATGATGCAGGCGACCAGGTTGACCTCGTCGCTGTCGGTAACGGCGATGAAGAGGTCGGTTTTGTCAATGCCCGCCTCCTCGAGGATTCTGGTCGAGGCACCGCTGCCCTGCACCGGCAGGATGTTCAGTTCGCGCTCC